>CAXUCM010000001.1:0-35946 GCA_964249315.1 uncultured Acetobacteraceae bacterium
AAGGCCAGGGCTCTGCCCTGGACCCGCTCAAGGCTCAGCCTTGAGAATCCACTTTTCTAGTCGATCGATTCATATCACGTTCAATTCCTCGATCCGTGCACCGCGCCCCACCCGCTCCACCGAGAGCGGCGAAAGGTCAATGCTGCTGAATGCCCCCTGTGTGATCAGCTCGCACACGCCGCGGCCGGCGGCCGGCGAATGCTGCATGCCATGACCGCTGAAGCCGGCGGCAATCATGAAGTTATCCGTGCCCGGCGCCCAGCCGATCATGGCGTTGTGGTCGAAGGTATTCATCTCGTAATGTCCGGACCAGGCGCGGGTCATGCGTATGCGTTCGAATGCCGGAATCCGATGCGCCAGCGCCGGCCAGACGAATTCGTCGAACTGCGCGTAGTCGGGTTCCAGATCCTCCGGATCGGCATCCGAACGCCAGGGCGGCCCGCCGGCGATGAAGCCGTCGCCTTCCGGACGCACGTAGAAGCCGCTGGCATCCACCACCAGGGGCATGTCAGGCGGCGGATCCGGGCAGCGGAAGGCGAAGATGGTCCGCTTCTCCGGTGCGACGGGCAGGTACAGGTCCGCCCAGGCGGCCACCGCGGCGGCCTGGGGTCCCGCCGCGTTCACGAACAGGTCTGCCGGGATGTTGCCGGACTGCGCCGTTCGCACGGCAACGATCCTGCCGCTCTCCCGTATCAGGCCGACGGCACTCTCCTTGAGAAAGGTGACCCCGAGGCTGCGCGCCTTCTTGCGGAACGCCTGCATCAGGCTGTAGCCGTCGAACCAGCCCTCGCCGGACACGCCCAGCGCCCCCAGGCCCAGATCGTCCACGTTCAGCCAGGGGAACCGGGCCGCCAGGCTCGCGGGCGGCAGGCCGATGACCGGCACGTCGTTCTCCGTCTGCAGGCGCAAGGCGGCCTCGAGCCCGGCCGTGCGTCCGCTCGGGGCAAGATAGAGATAGCCACGCTCGATGAGGCCGATCTCGGGCCTGTCCCCGTCGACTTCCAGGCGGTCGCCGACGCGACGCAGGAACTCGAAGCCATGACGAGACATGCTCATGCAGACGGGGGTGGTGAATTGCTGCCGGATCGAACTCGCTGACAACGCCGAGGATGCCCGCGCGTAGCTGGGATCGCGTTCGAGCACCAGGATCGAGCGGTGACCGGATTCGGCCAGATGGAAGGCGATCGACGAACCGATGACGCCGCCGCCGATGATGACGATGTCGGATCGCGTCACGTACGGGCCGGGACCGGCACGGTGTAGTTCAATCCGAGGCGGCCGCCGTCGGGATAGATCGTCTGGCCGGTGACGTAGGACGATTCATCGCAGGCGAGGAAGACGGCGATGCTCGCCACTTCCTCCGGTGCGCCGGTACGACCGAGGGGCGTGCGGCTCAGGATCCGATCCTCCGCAGCGCGGTCGGTCATGATGGAGCGGGCAAGATCCGTCATGATTGTGCCTGGCCCGATCGCATTCACCCGGATCCCGCGCGGCGCGAGCGACAACGCGGACACGTTGGTAAGCTGTTTCAGGGCGCCCTTGGATACGGCGTACGGAATCTGGTTGGGTATTCCGAGGATTGCATTCACCGAAGACATGTTGATGATCACGCCGCCGGCCTTCATCAGTCGTGCAGCGTTCTGCGTTCCGAACAGCGCGGACTTGAGGTTGATCGCCATGACGCGATCGAAATCTTCTTCCGTCAGATCCAGCAGATCGGCCGCGTGCGTGACGCCCGCATTATTGACGAGGATGTCCAGGCCGCCCCAGCTCTCCGCGACGAACGTGAAAAGCGCGTCGATCTCGGACTTCCTGGAAACGTCGGTTCGACGGGCGATTTGTCCGAGGCTGGCGGCCAGCTCCGCGTTCGCCGCCTCCGCGATGTCTGCCAGGATCACGGCGGCGCCTTCCCGGACGAAGGCCTGGGCGATCGCGCGACCGATCCCGTTCGCGGCCCCGGTGACGACGGCGCGTTTTCCAGCGAGACGCTTCATTCGGCTTGCCATCTTTCTCTAGGCCCGACGACGGGATCCTACGATCGTATGGCGGCGTTGATGCTATGACCAGAAGTAGCAGATATTCCCTGGAGCCGGAGGCTGGTTCGCGGCGGCTACAAGACGGTTCCCGTCAGCACGCCGGCTGCCACGCAACTTTGCACCTGCTCGACGAGAAGTACCTGAAGTTCTTTCGTCAGCCGAGGGATCGGTCTGTGCAGCGGCGTTGCACAGACCAGGAGTGCGCTCAAGCCCTTCTTGAACGGTCGCGCCTGCAACTTGCCCTCGCTCACTTCCCGGAACACGGCGCCGTAGGGAAGGATGCAGCGCTCCGGCCCATCTTCCGCAACCTTTTTCAGGGTAGCGATGGAGTCGATCTCGGCGGTGACGTCGATCCTTATGCTGGGGAGCGACGCCGCGGCATCGACGACGCGACGCAGCCCGTTGGACGCGTTGGGCAGCACGAAGGGGCCGATACCGAGTTCGGCGATGTCGGCGGGCTCGCTGCAGCCGGGTGCAGCGGCGCTTTCGATAAGATAGAGATGCTCGCGCAGAAGCGGATTGACGAGGAGCGTGGGCGACAGCCTGGCATCGTAGAGAACGCCGATATCCACCTTGCCCGCTTCGAGCATCTCCAGCAACGAGCCGCTGAAGGCCTCGATGACGCGCAACCGAGCCTTGGGGAAACGCCGGGTGAACGCGCGTGCCAGAGGCACCGCGAGGGATGCGCCGAGTGACGGCGGCAGACCCAACGTGGCCCAGCCTTTCGGCTGGTGCTGTCCGTCATCGAGCTCTTCACGCACGGCTTCAAGCTGGCCGAACACGGCGCGGGCCACCTCCTCGAGCCGGACTCCCGCCTCAGTCAGCCGCACGCCACGCCCGTGCCGGTAGAGCAATCGGCTGCCGACATCCCCCTCGAGCAATTGCACCCGCTTGCTGATAGTCGGTTGGGTCAAGCCAAGCTTGATGCCTGCCCTGGTGAAACTGCCGTGCTCGGCGACGGCGAGCAGGAGCTTAAGCGCTTCGAAATCCACAGGCCTACCGATCAGTACTCATGCAACATTCTTCCGAGGTATGTCTCCACGCTATACCAGCACCTTGGGGCAGGCAATCGGCTGCCTGCCGCTGCCTGGACCCGGATGCATCGATATGGCGGCCTTCGCCCTTCGGTATCATTTGGCAGAAGCAACTTGTTTTCGGCGTCGATTGAGGCCGAACGGACATCGTGCGTCAAACTGCCGGCGTCACTGCGCTGTCGCCGCAATCAGGCCCCGACCGACGACATGCGCCTGGATCTCGGCAGCACCCTCGAAGATGTTCAGGATCCGGGCGTCGCAGAGAATGCGGCTGGCTTCGTATTCCAGCGCATACCCGTTGCCGCCGTGGATCTGCACGTTAAGGTCCGCATTGCACCAGGCCACGCGAGCGGCGAGCAGCTTGGCCATGCCGGCCTCGACGTCACACCGCCAGCCGGCATCCTTGGTCCGGGAGGCGGCGTAGGTCAGCTCGCGCGCCAGCACGATCTCCGTTGCCATAAGTGCCAGCTTGTCCGAGACGCGGGGGAACGCAGTCAGGGCGCGACCGAACTGGCGGCGCTCGGTCGCGTATCGCAACGCAAGGTCGAAAGCGTTCCAGGCGACACCCACGGCGCGCGCCGCGGTCTGGATGCGCGCCCCCTCGAAGGTGCGCATCAGTTGCTGGAAGCCGCTCCCTTCCTGGTCACCCAGGATCGCGTCACCCTCGACCCGGAAGCCGTCGAAGGAAAGGACGTATTCCTTCATGCCGCGATAGCCGAGGACCCCGATCTCTCCGCCTTCCAGCCCGGCATCCGGAAAATCGCTGGCCTCGGTCCCGCGTGCCTTCGGCGCGAGCAGGATCGACAGACCGGCATGCCCTTGCCTCTGCGTATCGGTGCGTACCAGCATCGTCATCAGGTCCGCCCGCGCCGCATGGGTGATCCAGGTCTTGCTGCCATGCACCAGCCAGCCTGCGCCGTCTCGTCTTGCCCGTGTCCTCAGCGAGGCGAGGTCGGAGCCGGTGTCGGGCTCCGTGAAGACCGCCGTCGGGAGGATCTTGCCGGACGCGATGCCGGGCAGGAAGCGTGCCTTCTGCGTCGCCGTGCCGCTCGACGCGATCAGCTCGCCGGCGATCTCCGAGCGCGTGCCGAGCGATCCGGCGCAGATCCAGCCCCGGCTCAGCTCCTCGGAGACCACGCTCATCGCGAGCTTGCCGAGCCCGAGGCCGCCATACTCCTCCGCGATGCAGATGCCGAAGACGCCGAGCGCCGCCATCTCGGCGATG
Organism: uncultured Acetobacteraceae bacterium; assembly: GCA_964249315.1. Lineage (GTDB taxonomy): Bacteria > Pseudomonadota > Alphaproteobacteria > Acetobacterales > Acetobacteraceae > Lichenicoccus. The sequence goes on from CAXUCM010000001.1 coordinate 4,296, forward strand.
ACGTGGTCCGGGATCAGGGCGTCGGCCAGATGCCAACCGTGCGCGTCGGGTGCGATCCGGCGGGCGGTGAAGCCGCGGAGCTCATCGCGTGCCATATCGAGCGCTGGATCGTCCAACGCCTCGCCGGGCCGTTCGCCATCCTGCAATCGCCGTGCGAGCTCGGCACGAGCGGCGGCCACGTTGCCCTCCTTGAGGAAGAGCTGCACTGCCGGGTCGCCGGCCAGGATCGCCGCCGCCTCATCCAGCTCCAGCTCGGACGGCCGGACGAACTCGTTCTGGCTCATCGGAATGCCGCCGAGAAGCTGGCTCAGATACTCGCCGAAGCCGATCCGCAGAACCAGCACGTCCACCGCCTGCAGGCGTCCGGCATCCTCCGAAGCCGCCGCCCAGCCGCGCAACGCGCCGAGCGCGGCACTGGTGGTGGCGATCCAGGCCAGTCCGTGCAGCAGGCGCTGCTCGCGGTCGGCCAGGGCGGGATCCAAGCGTCCGCCAGGTGCCACGATCGCGGCAACGCCGGCGCAGGCGGCGTCGGTGAAGCGCGCCGCGGCATCGGCCGCCTGCTTCGCGTCAACCAGGAACCGGGTCATCTCTGTCCTGCCTTTGCGTCCAAGCCGACGACGCCGTCGCCGCGAACGGACCGATGCGACCGACCGAGCCGTTCCGCCCCGTTCACGCGACGATCCCCGTGTCGTGCAGGTGCCCGATCTCGGCAGCTCCCATCCCGAGCAGCGTCTCCAGGACCAGGTCCGTATGCTGGCCGAGGCTCGGTGCGACCGAGGCCGAGCGAGGCTCACCGGGAAGACGCAGGGCCGAACCGGGCGTGAGGTAGGTGCCGCCGGGATGGCGGGTTTCGGCGAAGACGGGATTGTCCGTGAAGAAGCGCGCCTCGTTCGCGATCGCGCCGGCGAGCGTGTCGTAGCGCGACCAGCAGACGCCATGGCTGACGAAGCTGTCCGCCAGGTCCGCGACGCAGCGGGCCTGCACGGCGGCGGCGACGATTGGAAAGAGCCGATCGCGATGGACGAAGCGCCGGCCCTCGTCCAGGAAGGACACGGCGAGTTCCTCCTCGAGTGCCGAGACCGGGGTGCCGAGGTCGAGCGACTGCACGAGCCCGGACCATTGCCGTGTGGTTATGGCGACGATCATCAAGCGGACGCCGTCCGCGGTCATGAAGTCCCGTCCGAACGCGCCGAACAGGTCGTTTCCGTGACGTGCCCGATCGCCGCCGCTGATGGTCTCGGCGAGGGATCCCAGGTGAGCCAGGGTCGCCGCGGCGAGGTCGGACAGAGCGAGCTGCACGTCCCGGCCTCGCCCCGTCCGCGCGCGGTCCCGCTCGGCCGCGAGCAGGGCGAACGCGCCATAGGCTCCGGCGACGAGGTCCCACGCGGGCAGCACGTGATTGACCGGGCCCGGGTCGTCTGCGGGACCGGTCATCATCGGCACGCCGATCGCGGCATTGATCGTGTAGTCGACCGCCGGCGTGCCGTCCGCCCAGCCCTTGATGCGCAAGCAGATGAGATCATGCCGGAGCTTCGCGAGCGCGTCGTAGGAGAGGAAGCCGCGTTCGGGGAAGCTGGTGACGAACAGACCGTCGCCTGCCGTGGCGATCCGCTGTGCAAGCCGCCGGCCGGCCGGTTCGGACAGGTTGATCGCGATCGACTGCTTGGCCTTGTTCAGCCCCTCCCAGTAGAAGCTCGTCCCGTCTTCCGCCCTGGGCCATCGCCATCGATCGGGACCGCCGCCGATCTGATCGAAGCGTACGACCGTGGCGCCGAGCTGGGCGAGGTGCAGGCCACAGGAGGGGCCGGCGATGAACGCGGCACCCTCCACCACCGTCATGCCGCTGAGCAACCCATACATGCCGGGCTCGAGCCGTCAGCGCACGGCGATGGTGGTCGCGACCGGCTGCGTCCTGCGGCCGAAGCCGCCGCCGCCCGGCGTCTCGATGACGAACACGTCGTCGACGCCCATCTGCACGCTTTGCGTCGAGCCGAGAACTTGGACGGATCCGTCGGCGCGCTCGAGGCTGTTCAGACCAGGCATGCCCGGATCGCCGCCCTCCAGACCGAACGGCGGGATGCGGCGGCGGTTGGACAGGATGGTGGCGGTCATCGGCTTGAGGAAGCGGACGCGGCGACGGATGCCGTCGCCGCCGGACCGGCGGCCCTGGCCGCCGGAGCCGCGGCGCACCTCGAACGCCTCCAGCAGCACCGGGAAGCGCCACTCGAGCACTTCCGGATCGGTCATCCGGCTGTTCGTCATGTTGGTGTGGACGGCGGACGTGCCGTCGAAGTCGGGACCCGCGCCGGCACCGCCGCAGATCGTCTCGTAGTACTGGTGCTGGTCGTCGCCGAAGGTGAAGTTGTTCATCGTGCCTTGCGCCGCCGCCAGCGTTCCCGTGGCGCCGAACAGGGAGTCCGTGATCACCTGGCTGGTCTCCACGTTCCCCGCCACCACCGCGGCCGGATAGCTCGGCCGCAGCATCGAGCCCGCCGGGATGACGATCTCCACCGGCTCCAGGCAGCCGTCGTTCATCGGGATCTCGTCGTCCACCAGGCTGCGCATCACGAACAGCACGGCGGCGCGGCAGATCGCCGGCGGCGCGTTGAAGTTGGAGTCCTGCTGCGGCGACGTGCCGGTGAAGTCGATCCGCGCCCGCCGCGCCTGTCGATCGACGGAGATGGCGACGCTGACGTGCGAGCCGTTATCCAATTCGTACGTGAACGACCCGTCTCGCATCGTGGCGAGCACGCAGCGGACCGCCTCGGCGGCATTGTCCTGCACGTGGCGCATGTAGGCGAGCACGACGTCGCGGCCGAAATGCCGCATCGCCTTGTGGATCTCTCCGGCCCCGCGCGCGCAGGCGGCGATCTGGGCGCGGATGTCGCCGACGTTGCGTTCCGGGTCGCGCGCCGGATAGCGGCCGGATGCAAGCACCTCGCGAAACGCCTGCTCGCGAAAGCTGCCCTGATCGACCAGGAGGAAACAATCGAACAGCACGCCTTCCTCGTCCAGCGAGGTGCTGTCCGGCGGCATCGATCCGGGCGTGCGGCCGCCGACATCGGCGTGATGTCCACGGGCCGCGACGAAGGAGGAGCACGCTCCGGTCTCGTCGAAGACGGGCATGACCAGGGTCAGGTCGGGCAGATGCGTGCCGCCATTATAGGGATTGTTGACGACGTAGGAGTCGCCGTTCCGCAATCCGCGCGACGAAGCCAGCGCCGCCTCTCGCACGGCGCGCACGCTGTCGCCCATCGATCCCAGATGCACCGGCATGTGCGGCGCGTTGGCGATCAGCGCACCGGTGCCGTCGAAGAGCGCGCAGGAGAAATCGAGCCGTTCCTTGATGTTCACCGAGAGCGCGGTGTTCTGCAGCGCTTCGCCCATCTGCTCGGCGATTGCCATGAACAGGTTGTTGAAGATCTCGAGCCGCACCGGGTCCAGCGCCACACGGCCGTCCGCGATGCTGTCGGGCAGCACGGAAGCGCGCTCGAGGATCAGATCCTGCCGCGCCGTCACGCGCGCCGACCAGCCGAGCTCCACCACGATCGTGCCGGTCGCATCGAAGATGATGGCCGGACCCGGGACCGTGGCATCGATCGCCAGCCCGGACCGGTCCAGCACGCGGGTGGAGCGCTGGGCGCCGTCCATGAAGGCGGCGACCGAATGCTCGGCGTGCAGATCGTGTGGCTTCCCGGCGACCCATCCAAGCGGCTTCATCGACGGCACGATCAGCTCGATGGAGGCAGCTTCCAGGATCAGCCCGGTCTGCGGCATGATGAACGTGAAGCGCTGGCGATAGGTGGTCTCGAACTCGGCGCGGATCTGCGCCGCATCCCCCTCGGCCACCTCGATGGCGGTGTCGCTGCCGCTGTAGCGGACCAGCAGCGCGCGGCGGACCGTGGCGGCAGCGATGTCGAACCCGTCCGCATCGACCAGGGAACGGCACTCCTCCTGCAGGTGATCCAGCTCGGCGGCCGCCCGCGCGAGCGTCGCCTCGTCGAGTGCCGCCTCGATCGCGCGCTGGCGCAGGATGCGCTGGTCCGCCAGACCGATGCCGTAGGCCGACAGCACGCCGGCGAGCGGATGCACCATGACGCGGCGGATGCCGAGCGCATCGGCGACCAGGCAGGCATGCTGACCGGCCGCACCGCCGAAGCAGGCGAGCACGTAGTCGGTGACGTCGTGGCCTTGCGCCACCGAGATCTTCTTGATGGCGTTGGCCATGCTGTCGTTGGCGATGGCGACGAAGCCTTCGGCGAGCTCCTCCGGCGTCCTCGACGGCAGGCCGGCCGCGGCGACCTCCGCCGCCAGGGCGGCGAACTTCTCGCGCACCACGACCGGGTCGATCGGCTGGTCGGCGGTGGGGCCGAACAGCCTGGGAAAACAGTCCGGCTGCAGCTTGCCGAGCATGACGTTGCAGTCGGTGATGGTGAGCGGACCGCCGCGCCTGTAGCAGGCCGGCCCCGGCACCGCGCCGGCCGAGGCCGGACCCACCCTGAGCCGCGTGCCGTCGAACCGGCAGATGGAGCCGCCGCCCGCGGCGATGGTATGGATCGACATCATCGGGACACGCAGCCGCACGCCGGCCACGGTAGTCTCCAGGGAGCGTTCGTAGGTGCCGGCGTAATGCGAGACGTCCGTGGACGTCCCGCCCATGTCGAAGCCGATCACGCGGTCGAACCCGGCTGCCTTGGCCGTCTCCGCCATGCCGACGATGCCGCCGGCCGGTCCGGACAGGATCGCATCGCGCCCGCGGAACGATCCGGCGCCGATCAGGCCGCCGTTGGATTGCATGAAGGCCAGCGGGACGTCCGCGCCCAGAGCGTCCGTCACCTGCTTGACGTAGCGGCCCAGCACCGGCGAGAGGTAGGCGTCCACCAGGGTGGTGTCCGCCCGGCTGACGACCTTCATCAGCGGGCTGACGCGGTTGCTGACCGAGATCTGCTCGAACCCGATCTCGGCGGCGAGCCCTGCCACGACCTCCTCGTGCGCGGCGTAGCGATAGCCGTGCATCAGCACGATCGCCACGGCGCGGCAGCCGGCCTGGCGCGCCTCCAGCAGCGCCGCGCGCATGTGGGCTACATCGAGCGGCACCAGCACGCGCCCGTCGACGTCCACCCGCTCGCGCGCCTCGATCACGCGCCGCTCTAGGCGATCGGGCAGCCGGATGTTGCGGTCGAACAGACGCGGCCGGTTCTGGTAGCCGATCCGCAGCATGTCGCGAAAACCTGCCGTGACGACGAGGACGACGTCCTCGCCCTGCCGCTCCAGCAGCGCGTTGGTCGCGACCGTGGTGCCCATCTTCACGCTGGCGACGCGCGCTGCCGGGATCGGATCGCCGGGCTCGAGATCCAGGAAATCGCGGATGCCCTGGATCGCGGCGTCGTCGTACTGCTCCGGGTTCGAGGAAAGCAGCTTGCGGGTCAGCACCTCTCGCCCCGGCGACAGCGCGACGACGTCGGTGAAGGTGCCGCCGCGGTCGATCCAGAAGTGCCAGCCGGCGACGCGTTCAGTCTGCATGGTCATCGGACCTCACCCAGGGCGCGAAGGATCAGCGCATGTTGATCGCGATCGTGCCAGTTGTGAAAGCTGCCGGCCGGCGAGGCGGATTCCGATCGTGCAACCATGGGCAGGAGCGAGATTCCGGCCGCGGCCGCAAGTCCGGCCAGTTTCGGCATCAGCCAGGCGCCCGCGCCGAAATTCTCCGGCTCCTCCTGGAGCCAGACCAGATCCTTCGTGCCGAGCGCCTTCAGGCGAGAGGACAGGCTCTCGGCCGGGAACGGGTATAACGCTTCCAGCCGCAGCACGGAAACCGAAGCTGCGGTCGCGGCGCGCAGTTTCTCGACCTCGTAGGCGATCTTGCCGCTGCAGAGGATCGCGCGGGTGGCGGGATCGCCGGAAGCGGACACGATCACCGGCTCGAACGTCGCCTGGGACGTGAAGCTCGCGAGCTCCGATCGCGCCTGCGGGAGGCGCAGCAGCATCTTCGGGGTGACGATGAAGAGCGGGCGCCGGTTCTGCCGCGCCTGATCAAGCAGGAGGTGGAAATAGTTGGCCGGCGTGGTGGGATGCGCCACGGCGATGTTGTCGCCCGCGCAGAGCTGCAACAGGCGCTCGATGCGGGCGGAGGAATGTTCCGGGCCCTGACCTTCCAGACCGTGCGGCAGCAGGATCGTCAGGCCGGAGGTCTGCGTCCATTTCTCGAAACCCGCGGCGATGAACTGGTCGATCACGATCTGCGCGCCGTTGGCGAAGTCGCCGAACTGCGCTTCCCACAGGCACAGCGTCTGCGCGGAGGCCAGCGAGTAGCCGTACTCGAATCCCAGCACCGCATATTCCGACAGAGGGCTGTTGATCACCTCGAACCGCGCGCCGTCGCGCGCGAACTCGAGGAGCGTATGGTGCTTGGCACCGGTCTCGGGATGGATCGCGGCAAGATGACGTTGCGAGAACGACCCACGCTCCACGTCCTGCCCGCAGAAGCGTATGGAACGCCCCTCTCGTAGCACACAGGCGAACGCCATGGCTTCTGCGAGCGGCCAGCTGATCCCTGCCTCGATCTCGTCCAGGCGGCGGCTCATCAGCTTGGCCATCTTGGCGTGACCGCGTCCCTGAGGCATCCGACTCAGCGCGGTGATGATCTCGCGCAAATCGTCCAGGCCACGATCCGCCGCCGGCGCGACCGCACTCCTGATGCCGGTGCCCATCCTGGTATCGGGCAAGGCGTTGGGGCGGCCGACGCGCTGCACCGCATAGGCCTCCTCGAGGATGCTCCGGATCGCCTGCCGACGGTCCTGCGCCTGCGCCGGCGTCAGCAGACCGCATTCGATCATCCGGCGCTCGTACAGCTTGGCGGGACCGGTCTTCGCATCGGCCGCCCGGTAATACACCGGTTGCGTGAAGCGCGGCTCGTCGATCTCGTTATGTCCATTGGCGCGGTAGCAGACCAGATCGATGACCGCGTCCGAGGCGAAGCGCCGGCGGAACCCCATCGCCAGCCGGACGGCACGCAGACCCGCATCCACGTCGTCGCCGTTCACGTGCAGCAGCAGGCTGTCCACCGCGCGCCATGGACCGGTGCAGTAGCGCGAGGTCCGCGCTTCCTCGACGTTCGTCGTGAAGCCGACCTGGTTGTTGACGACCACATGCAAGGTGCCGCCGACCTCGAAGCCGCGCAGCCCGCTCATCTGCAGCAGTTCGGCGTTGACGCCCTGACCGATCACGCTGGCATCCGTGTGCAGGATCACCGCGAGCGACCGGGCGCCTTCCTGCCGGCGTGCGCGGGTGTAGCCGATCACCAACGGATTGACCGCCTCCAGATGCGACGGATTGGGAAACAGCGTGCAGTGCACGCCGTCCCGCACGCCCTCGAACCCCAGATGGTACGGCAGGTCCGCCGGCTGGTCCGGCTGGTCGGCGAACGGATGCTCGCCGCCGATCAGTCCGAACAGGCGGCTGAACGACATCGTGCCGAAATTGCCCAGGATGGAAAGCCTTCCCCTGTGCATGGAGCCGATGACGATCTCGTCGATGCCCGTCCGTGCGCATTCGCGCCGCACGGCGTGCAGCAACGGCAGGATGACATCCGCTCCCTCGCTGCCGAACCGCTTCTTGCCGGGATATTTCGAAGCGAGGAAGCCGTCGAAGATCTCCGTCTCCAGGAGCTGTTCGTAGGCCGCGAGGTCCGGACGGGCCGGTTCCGCCTGGATCTCCTCGAAGGCGGATGCGACCCACTCGGCCATCTCGGGCGAGTCGAGATGGCCGGTTTCCACCGCGAGGGTCCCGGTATATGCACCTCGCATCCCGTCCACGACGTCAGGCTGGAGGAGACCGTGCGGCAACGGGACCGGTTGCGCGATCCCGAGCGGATCAAGCGACGCATGCAGATGTCCGAAGCGTTGCAGATAGCGGTTCCGCAGATCCGCACCGGCGTCATGCCCGGTCCAGGCCGGGTTCGATCCAGCATCGCCATAGAAGGTCTGGATGAAATCGAACGCGTTCCGCCAATCTGCAGGCAGACTCGCCGGTGACGTAACGTACTTGTTCCAGAGCGATTCCAGATAGCTCGCATCTGCTATCATATAGATCTCAGACGCTGTCCGCCGTTTCCAGAGATGCCTGATTAGCAGGCCGGAGACATGCTACCTACGGATCCTGCACACTACCAGCTATTCGGCCGGATTGGGAGGTGCAAGCCGCGTCCCGACTACGGCGCAGGTGCCTCGGCCACCATGCAAAGCCTGGCCGCTGCGAGATCCTGGATGGCGTGGCCGACGGACTTGAAGAGTGTCGGCATGCCACGGGGCGTGACGAGCGGGCCCGTTGCCCTGCAGAGCTGGAAGAGGTCGGTCCGGACGTGCTCGGCCTCGATCGTGCCTTCCGCGATCGGCGTCAGGATGTCGCCTGCCTCCGCCAGGACGCCGTCGCGCGTGTCGGCGGCAACGTAGCTGCGCCGGATCGCTTCACTGTCTGCTTCGCGCATGGACGGGCGGAAACCGCCGATCAGGCTCAGATGGGTGTCCCTTCCCAGCCATTCGCCCCGTATGATCGGTTCGGTCGCGAACGTCGCGCAGGCAATGATAGAGGCCGTCGCAGCAGCTTCGGCAAGATCGGTGCAGACCGAGGCGGCCGTGCCTTGAGCCTCGATTTCCCGAACCAGGGCGGCAGCGCGGACGGCCTGACGCGCCCAGACCGTCACCCGCCGGATCGGACGCACGGCCGACAGCGCGGCGGGAAGCTCGCGTGCGACACGGCCGGCACCGACCACCAGCACGTGGTCCGCCGCCACCGGCGCCAGGAACGAGGCCGCCAGCGCCGCGACCGAAGCGGTCCGCCGCGCCGTCAAGGTCTCACCGTCGATGAACGCCTCGAGTTCCCCGGTTCTGCCATCGCTCAGCAGGTAGTGGCTGGAGACGGTAGGCTGCCCGTGGCGCGCGTTGCCCGGAAAGACGTTGACCAGCTTCACGCCGAGATGGCGCGCGTTCCAGGCCGGCATCATCAGCGTGCTCGACCCACCGCCGAGATCGAAATGCACGCGCCTTGGTGTCTGCCATTCCTGCGCGAGGGCATCCCGGAGCGCCGGCACCAGCCGATCGTAGGGCAGGCGCGCCGCCACCGTCCGTGCGTCAAGGATCACCATGTCGCCCTCCACGACAATCGGGCGATGCCCGCGGCGTCACAGGCGATCCGGAGGGCGTCACCGCTCTCGATCCCCTCGGTCGGACATACCATCATCGGCAGGTAGAGTCCGTAGAGTCGCTGTGCCACCAGACAGGCGACCAGCATGATCGGGTCGGGACGGGCGAGCACGATGCCGAGCGGCGCCGTGCGCAACCGGATCGCCTCCGCCAGCACCGACGCGGAGGACGAGGAACCCCTGCCGCCCGGGATGACCAGAACATGACCCATGACGACGCGGCCACGATCGGGATGCGAATGGTCGATGATCTCGCCGGTTGCCACGGCAACGCCGCCATAGAAGCTGAGCGGCGCGCGGAGGACGAGCGCCGGACCTTCAGCCTCGCCGGCGGCATAGGCGCGTCCGGGCCGCTCCATGTCAGGTCCGGACCACCCGACCGGCCGCTGCGGACGCAATGCAATCCTCCAGCTCGCCGAAGGCGACGTCGCAGCCTATGTTGCCCGGTGCGTAATGCGCCCACTTGCCGGAGCTGGTCATCACGGCGCCCTGGAAGCGCCCGAGGATCGTGGTGACGTAGGTGCAGGTGTCGACGACCGGGACGAGGCCGAGATCCTCGAGCCCGTCCAGCAGGCCCTCGCCGCGCACGGCCTCCAGGATTGCCCGGCTCGTATTGACGTAGATCGGCACCGCCTGGTTCGGTGCATGCTGTCGCAGCAGGTCGGCCAGGCGGCGCCACTCGTCGATCGAAAAATGCGGCGTGCCCAGGCAGAGAGCACCGACCGGCGTGCCGTCGGGCACGGTCGACAGGCCGCCCAGGGCGGCGCGAACATCGCCGGGCGTCAGTTCGATCCGCGCGACCGGGTCGGCGCCCGCGAAAGCCTCGGAGACGGTCGGGGCCTCGGGGGTGATGCCGACTGCGTGAAACAGCCCGACAGCGCCGGTCGACGCAGCCGCCGCGCCGAGCGCCTTGAGCTGGTCCTCGTCGCGCGGCGGCGGCAAGCCTTCGATGACCGGAACAAGCTCGCCGCACCTTGCGCCGACCGCGAGCCCGATCGCCACGAACAGGGAGTCCGTGGGCTCCGGAGCCGACGCGAAGCCCGTCAGCGTGAAGAGGATTTGCCCCCGTCGGTTCTCATCCAGGTGCAACCCCCAGGCAGGCGCCCTGCCTGCGATCGCGCAGCACAGATCGATGAAGTCGCCATAGCGGTTGGTGCGTGCACCGATGACCGAGTTGGCGAAGACGATGGCATTGGACTCGCCCCAGGCGACCTGGTCTCCGAACGCCGGCCGGAACAACGTCTGGTAGGGTGCACAGGTGAACGATGGAACGCAGCCGAGTTCCTCGTGCGCCCGCATCAGCCGTCGCGGCCCTGTCTGTTGCTCGGCGCCCATGCGGACGAGGCCAGGATGGATCAGGTCGATCGATCCGACATTCAATGTGGTCGGAACACGAACGCGGCCACCGCCTTTCAGCAGGGCTTCGACGAAATCCAGCCCTGCCTCGCCATGATAGAGGCAGCCATCCACATGCGCTCCGCGGATCGGCAACAGGGCGCGCGCGCCGATCGCCCCGGCGTAGTCTTCCAGGACCTGCATCGCTAGAGCCGCGCCGTCGCCACCTTTTCCATGCAGCAGAGCACGCTCGTCGTCATCAAGGTGGAGTGTCAAACTCCAGCTAGGCGGCAGCTCGCTTCGAGCTGCAATAGTTCCTGAGCTTGGGCATAACCTCGTGGGCGAGGAGTCGCATGGACTTCTTGTGAACCTCAGGCTTCTCCCACTCCTTGAACGTCGAGATCAGCGCTCCGAAAGAGCCTCCGACCCGGTCGACGACGTCGACCAGCCTGTCGAGAACGGTTGACGGCGAACCGGAAATGACCAGCGTGTCGACGCAGTATTTGGGTGTGACGGCCTCGTCCGGCACGGACGGGTCGGCCTTGAGGACACCCACCAGGTTAAAGAATCTCATGTCGTCGACCAGGAACCGGAATTGACACTCGTAGGCGTTGTCTTCCTCGGCCAAATAGTCGCGCGCCTCGGCATCCGTGTCGGCCACGAGGATCGACCTCGAGATCCGCCAGTCCTGCCGGTTCGGTCGCCGGCCGACGCGCTCGCACCCGATGACGTACTGCTCCCAATGTGTTGCGGCCGAGTCGAGCTGGGCGAAGTTGCCGGAGAGGATGCCCCACCCGCGCTCGCCTGCCTGCGCGGCGCTCTTGGATTTCGGCGACATCACGGACGTCACGACGGGCGGGAACAGCTTCTGATAGGGCTTCAACATCGGACCGAACCCAAGCTGTGGCACGATCTGATCCTTGATCTTTACGTTCCAGTACTTTCCCTCGATGTCGTAGGGAGGATCGGAAGACCAGATCTTGTGGATCATCTCCACGGATTCGAGGACCATCTCGCCGCGATTCTTGTCCAGCACGTCGAAAAGTTCCAGGTCGCTGACCTGCGCCCCGGGACCGACGCCCATGATGAAGCGCCCGCGCGACATGTGATCGAACATCGCCACATCCACCGCGACCTTCGCGGGATGATAGATCGGCAAGGAGATCACGGCGGTGGCGAACTTGATCTGTTTCGTCGAGTGGATCAACGAGGCACAGAATTGAAGCGGATTGGTGACGAGCTCGATGCTGGACGATTGATGCTCACCGACCCAGGCTTCGTCGAACCCCATCTGGTCGGCGAATATGATCGCCTCGCGGCATTCATCGAGCATGTCGGCCGGATGGCGCGACAGATCGCGATTCTGGATCGGATGCATGAAAAGGCCGAGATCCATGGGTCACTCCTTGTGATAAGATCACGTCCCATTCAGAGCCGGGGCCGTGCAATCGCCGATGCAAGCCTACGTAGCAATAGAAGCTCGTCTAAATCATGACAACTCATTTCCAGCGAAACCACCAGGTCGGGCGCCGCTGGCTACGCGAACCTCATGATTACCGACTTGGTTTCCAGATACTCTTCCATCTGTTCCGATCCGCATTCCCGGCCGAGACCGCTGGTCTTGTAGCCTCCGAACGGAACCGCCGGATCGAGGCCGCCATACGTATTTACCCAGACCGTACCTGCCCGCACGGCTTTCGCCATTCGGTGCGCGGTTGCCAGACTTCGGGTCCAGACCCCGCTTCCCAGCCCGAAATGGGTCGCATTGGCGATGCTGGCTGCCTCCTCGAAGGTGTCGAAGGGCATCGCGCACACCACCGGTCCGAAGATTTCCTCCTGGGCGGTTCTCATCTCGTTCGCGACCTTCGAGAGAATGGTCGGCTGGATGAAAAACCCGTCCTCGTAGGCACCGGACACCAGCCGTTGGCCGCCGGCGACCGCTTCCGCCCCCTCCTGGATACCGAGCGCGATGTAGCCGGTCACCCGCTCCATCTGCTTCCGGTTGATCAGGGGACCGATCTGGGTGGCCGGATCGGCACCGTCTCCGACCTTGAGGCCTTCCGCAAAATCCGAGAGAGCCTGGATGAACTCTTCGAACACGGGTCTCTCGATGAGCAGCCGCGTGCCGGCGGTGCAGGATTGTCCGGTGTTCGCGAAGGCGCCCATCGCCGCTCCCGGGACGGCCAGATCGAGGTCGCAATCCTTGAAGACGATGTTCGGGGACTTCCCGCCCAGCTCGAGCGTCAGCCGCTTCATGTTCCCCTGGGACGCTTCGATGATCTTTCGCCCGACCGCCTCGGAACCCGTGAACGAGACCTTGTCGACGTCGAGATGCGACGCCAGCGCCGCACCTGCCGTGTGACCGGGTCCGGTGACGATGTTCACGACCCCGTCTGGTACCCCCGCCTCCAGCAGCAATTCGCCCAGTCGAAGCGCCGTCAGCGACGCATCTTCCGCCGGCTTCAGCACCAGCGTGCAACCGGTGGCGAGAACCGGCCCGATCTTCCACATCGTATGGACGACCGGTCCATTCCACGGCGTGATCGCACCGACAACCCCGACCGGCTCTTTCAGCGTGTAGGCGAAAACCTCGCCGGGAAAGGAGTGCGGCGGCGTCGCGCCGCGTATGGCGGTGCACATGCCGGCATAGAACCGCAGCAGCCCGAGAACGCGCTGCCTGCGAGTTCTCGACACCGTGATCGGAACCCCCATATCGAGCATGTCGGTGACAGCCAGCTCTTCAAAGTTCGCGTCGACCAGCTCGCTGAAGCGAAGGATGCAGGCCTGGCGCTCGAACGGCGTGAACCTGCTCCAGGGTCCGACGAACGCCCGACGGGCCGCGGCGACAGCGAGATCGATGTCAGCGTCGCCTCCTTCCGACACACGCGCGAGAAGGTCTCCCGTCGCCGGATTACGCGTCTCGAAGCTACGTCCGGAAATCGACGGAACCCACTTGCCGTCTATCAACAAGAGCCTCGGCAACGGATCCAGGGTGAATTTCGCACCACCATCCATGTCCATGAACCAAACGCTCCTTCAGCGATGCTGATCAGACTGGGACCGAGGCCCTGCCTTCACGAAGGCACCAGGCTCAACGCATCGACAGGAGCCCGGACGCCGAGCAACCGCCGGTACTCGGACCAGAACTCCGCAACGGCTTCAGCGCGAGCCTGCTCCGACAGGCGAAGCTCCATGGCAAGCACCGATGCCGCCCGTTCCACTTCAGCTTCTGTGAAGCTGTGGCGCCAGGCAAGGCCGGTCCGTCGGAACAGTAAGTCCACGAGCGTTACCGCGTGCTCCTCGGTAATCGCGTGCTGAAGATCCGACAGGCGCGTGGACCCGACGCCGGGTATGAACGGCGGCGAGTTGTCGTTGACCGGAGGGAGCTTCGGCCCGAAGTCCGGCGATCGTGGTGCCCGACGCGCCTTGAGCCGGCGGCCAACCTCGGATGCCAGCAGCGCACCCCCGGATCTGTAGCTGGTGATCGGGCCTGCCGTCATCGCCACGACATTCGGGAGGCCGTCATCAAGAAGGTCGTGGACCTGGCGCGAACGGTTTCCGAAGGGTATTGCCGGGTCGTAGGTCAGAGGTCGAACGCCGGCCCAGGTCAACACGATGTCTTTGGGCGATAGATGGATGCCCGGCATCAAGCGGTTGGCCTCGTCCAGAAGCCATGCCTGCTCCGCCGCCGTCACGGCGATGTCATCCTTGTCGCCTTCGTAGATCGTTTCCGAAGGGCCGAAGAAGTGGAGGTCATGCCAAGGTACGCAGTAGAAAGGCTCGCTCTTCGTGTTCAACGTGGCCACGCCGCGGCCGACATAGTCATGCGGCAACTTGACGACGATGTGCGTGCCCTTCGTGCCCAGGACGCGCTTTCGCGCTGCTGGGGCCGCCTTGCGACTGATCTCGTCGAGCCATATCCCCGCCGTATTCAGAACGACGTTTGCGCGCACTCTTGCTTTACGTCCGTCGAGTTCATCTGCCAGCTCTATGCTCCAGAGCCCGTCCGGATCCCTCTTCTCGAGGGTCGCGGACGTATAATTTCTGCACGTCGCTCCCAGCCGGATGGCATCCAGGATGCAATCCATGCAGACGCGCTCCGGCCAGTCGAACTCATACTCGTCGTACGTCGCCACCGACTTGAGCTGCTCCAGGTCTCGAAGCTCGTTCGTGAGAGGCTCGTCCCTCGCCTTCGCCGCGGAGATACGCCGGTAGTTCAGCCGAGGTCCCCTCGGCCAAAGCAACTTCAACACGACGAATGCAATATCGATCTGCCAGCCGAGATAAGGCCCGCCTTTGTAGATGGGGAAAGAGAACGTCATCCGTCGGGCTCGCGCGGACGTATCTTCGACGAACTTCGCCCTGGCTTCCATGCAGGCGCGTGCCATCCTCAGCGAGGTCACCAGCCGCGAGGGATGCCGAACGAAGTCCCACAGCGATCGTCCGGGCGCCAGGTATCGCAAGCCGCAATGCAGAAGACGGCTGGATCTGCTCGTGGAGCCGGAACCATAATCCGACTTCTCGACGAGCAGTACGTCGTATCCCTCTGCCGCGATCCTCTGCGAAGCTGCAGCACCGTTGATGCCGCCGCCGATGATCAGGACGTCAAACTCTCGACCGTCGAGTTCATCCAGCTGCTGTCGCACGAAGCTCTCTCTGTTCCAGGACCCGGCTGCCGGCCCATTCGTCGCGGTCGTTGATCACGGGCGACAACTCCGGGGTCCACAGGTACACAACAGTTGTTCGGATCCTGCAGAGTGTCGACGGCCGGCGCTCATATACCAGATATGCCTAGTATTACTATCGAGGCGCAATCCGCGGCATGATCCGGTTCAGAGCCGCCCGATCCCGGCATAGACGGTCGGTCGCACCTTTCGATAGAAGGCCGCCACGGCGAGGCCCGCTGCAGGAACCGAGATGACGGCGATGATGGATGCCAAGCCCATCGCTCGAGTGCCGACGAGCACACTCAGGTTCAACGATGTTATGATGAATAGCGCGCCGATCCCGAGTGCGGACAAGGCTGGGGCGATGAGCCGCGTCCAGAGAGTCGCGTCGATCGATCGATGTCGTTGATAGAACACGACGACGGAGCAGCTCGTCGCGATGAGAAGCGGCAAGAGAAAGTAGATTCCCATCCCCGTGATCGCCGCGTAGGAAGCCACCGGACTGATCCCGAGTTTCGTGATCCCTGTCAGCACGCACAGGCTCAGCGCGGAGACGGTCAAGATGGCGGCATGTGGCGACTGGAGACGGGGGTGAACGCGACCGAGCCAGACCGGCAACACGCGCGCCCGTGCCAGGGAGAAGAGATAGCGCCCGGCCGAACCCTGGACGGAGATCGACGCGATCATCTGGCTGGTGACCAGAGTCAAGGCAGTAAGTTTGGCAAAGACCGATCCCAGATAGAAGCTCACGCTATCGAAAAAAGACCCTACCGGATTCGTGGTCGCGATCAGGCTGACTTTCGACGGGCCTTCCGCAACGATGTACAACCAGGTTCCGAGAGCGTAGAACAGCGTCATGAAGATGACGGCGATGTAGGTGGCTCGTCCGACATTCCTCTCGGGATCGATCGTCTCCATGCTGAAGCAAGCGCCGGCTTCTATGCCGATCATGCAAAGCATCGCGAACAGGACGCCGAGGGACGGGGAGCCGTGCAGGAAAGCGCTCGGGGCGAAGGACGTCAATGAATAGCCTTCCGGGCCGCCTCTGATAAGAGTCGCTGCTTGCCAGAGTGCCACGATACCGACCTCCAGACACACGAGCTTCCCGAGGACTTTGATCGACGTGTCGATGCGAAGCACGCTGACAGCTGTGACGACCAGGAGAAAGATCAGGGCCCACTCGAGCCAGGAAAAAAGCGGTCGTCCGACCAGGTGCGTGGCGCAGTCGGCGGCGATCAGGCCCATGTAAGGGTATGATCCTACGCTCATCAAGAGGTAGGCCGACGCGGCAAGAAAGGCCCCGGCAAGTCCCAGCGGCCTCCCGGACCCCAGGACGATGAACTGATAGAACGCTCCCGGGTTCTCGATGAAGCGGCTCATGCCGACGAACCCTGTCGAAAAGGTCAGGAGGAGTGCGCCCGCGACGAGAAATGAGACCGGTGCGCCGATGCCGTTTCCGAAACCGATGGAGAGCTGCGCGAAGCCCGCCATGACGGCGAGCGGCGCGTTGAACGCGACGATGATCAACACCAGTGCCGACACGCCGAGTCGCCGAGGCAGGCTTCCGGGATCGGTGGCGTCCCTGGATCCCGGAACCGACAGCACATGCTCGGTGGTCAAGGTCTCTCACCTGCTCCTGGATTGATCTGCGGTCATGCCGGTTTCGGCAAGACCCTGTCCGCTTGCTGGCGAACGTCCCCGTCTCAAGCCGACTGCCTGACGAAGTCCGCGACCCGTTCGCCAATCATGATCGCCGGTGCGTTCAGATTGCCTGAGGGGATGCTGGGTATGATGGACGTGTCGGCGACCCGAAGTCCACGCAGGCCATGCACCCGCAAGGAGGGATCGACGACGGAAAGCTCGTCCGTGCCCATCTTGCAAGCCCCGCAAGGATGGTAGGCACCCTGCGCCTTCTGGCGCACGAAGCCTTCCCGGTCCGCCTGCGAACGCAAGCGTTGCGCGGACAGCGAGTCCTGACCGATATGTCGCACCATCGCCGGCTGGCTCATCACCTCTTGGCCGATCCTGACGCCCTCGGCGAGACAACGTACGTCTTCAGGGTCGGAGAGGTAGTTCGGACGGATCACCGGGGGGGCGAGCGGATCGCTCGAGCGCAACATGATCGTCCCGCGGGACCGGGGCCGCGACTGGCTTACGGCCAGGCCGCATCCCCTGCCGCTCGGAACTCCCTCCATGCCGTCCTCGACGGCGGAACCCGGAAAGAAGAAAGCCTGCAGATCCGGCAGGGAACCCGCATCCTTGCCGTACCAGAATGCGCCACCCTCGATGACGTTCGAGGTTGCCGGACCGGATCGGAAAAGGCCGTATTCGAGCGCCGCCCAGGCCTGCCAGGCAGGATTGCGATATTTGTCGAAGCTGTCGCCGCCGTGAAGGTCGTAGAGCATGTATATGATGGCGTGATCATGCAGATTATGGCCGACGCCGGGAAGATCGTGCGCGACCGGTATGCCTTGAGCTCTCAGGTGATCGGCAGGTCCGATACCGGAGCGCAGCAGCAGATGCGGGGAACCGATGGCGCCCGCGCAGAGGACGACCTCCCGATCCGCCCGCGCGATGGCGACCTTCCCGTGCCTGACATATTCGACGCCGACCGCACGGTCACGCTCGACGATGATCCGAAGCACCCGAACACCACTCATGACTTTCAGCCCCCGGCGGCGTCGCCGGGCTCGCAAGTAGGCCACCGCGCTGCTCCGGTGACCGTGGCGTGTGGTCAGCTGATAGAGACCGCAGCCTGCCTGCGTCCCCGAGTTGAAATCTGCATTCGGCGCGATGCCGGCCTCGTGACAGGCACGGAGCCAGGCCTTCGTCAGAGGATGCGTGTAACGCTGGTCCGACACGCCGATCGGGCCGCCGGTGCCGTGTGCCGCGCCACCGAGAGACTCGTTGTCTTCAGCCCGCCTGAAGTATGGAAGCACCTCCTGGTAACTCCAGCCGGAACAGCCCATCTCGTTCCAGCCGTCGTAATCTTCCGGACAACCACGAATATAGACCAGACCGTTTACCGAGCTGCCGCCACCGAGTATGTTCGCCTGCACCATCGGAGCGAGGCTCGAAGCGGCGTTTCCGCTCCCGTCCAACTGGTAGTGCTTCAGCTTGTCGCTCTTGTAGAGCTTCGAGTACGCTGCCGGCACGTGAAGATAGAGGTTGAAGTCTCGGCCACCCTGTACGAGGAGCAGCACGGACGCGTCACGATCCTCGCTGAGCCTGGAGGCAGCCACGCAACCGGCCGAGCCGCCTCCGACGATGATGTAGTCCGTCATTGTCACCCCAGCTCGGTTACTCGCCAGAATCTAGGTCGGATCGCGCTTGTCGCGAAGCGCCCGTTGACGCGGGGAGGTCCGCCATAGGCTGCGAGCGTCTGCGGTCTCCAACCTACGTGGTGCCGGTTTGCTTAACAAGAGAGCGAGACCCGTTACGGAAGCTGATCACGTCATCGGGCAGGGGCCGCCCTGTGCACGAACCAGCCGGGTCTTGCCCTCGACGGATCAGAAGCGTGTCCCGATTGCCGCCGTTATCGTCAACGGCTCACCGTACTGACGCAGCGCAAAGCCGGCATACACGACATCGAAGGCACCGACCTGGTTCAACCGACTGAAGGCGTTGTCGACGTTGAATTGCAGATACCAGCTCCGAGGCGCATCCACACGAAGCCAGAAATTGGCAAGCGCATAGGGAGGTGCACGGTCGAGCGGGATGTTAAGCAGGTTGTAGTAGGTCTGTCCGACATATCGGCCGGTATAGCCGAGAGTGAGTCCGAAGGCGTGACCCAGGTTGAAGAACTTCGACGCGCCCCAGTTGAAGGCAGTCCGCGGCGCCAGGTTCGGCCGCTGACCCTCACCGTTCGGCGCGCCGTTGACGTCGCGAACCAGGAAGTGGTTGTACTCCGCGTTGGCGAACAGCGTCACGGTCGGTAGCGGGCGAGCATTTACTTCGACGTCATAGCCGTAGGCCGTCGCATCCTTGTCGATGACCGTCGCTATGATGCCATCGAACAGGAAATTCTGATTGTTGTGGTAGTCATAGTAGTAGCCGGTAGTGTTGATGGTCAATCGCTTGTTGAAGAACTGCGCCTTTTCGCCAATCTCGCCGTCATAAAGCTGTTCCGGCGCGTAGGCGACCCCTCCCGGTGGTATCTCAGCGCCGACGGGCGCGGTAAACCCCCCTGCCTTGAACCCCTTGTTGAGACTTGTATATAGAAGAAGGTTATTGTACGGCTGGTAGTTGAGCTCTATCTTGCCGCTCCAGTCGCCATCCGAGGTGCTCTCTCGATAGCCGTTGACGCTCGGTATGCCGATGATCGGAAACACGCTGTCTCCGGAGGGACCGAGATCTCCGGAGCCACAGGCCCCGATCGCGTCCTCGTAACAATGGTCGTTAAGGTGCAAGCGTTCTTGATCTGCGCTGTAACGAGCGCCGAGAATGAACGTAACCTGCTTGCTTATCTGATACTCTCCTTGCGAATAGACAGCCTCGGACACGGTCCTGACCTGATAGTTGTTCTCGGTGTCCTGGTGCGGGATATCTCCCGGACCCTCGAAGACTGGAACGATGTTATAGTTGGAGTAATCTCCATCGATGTAGAGAAAGTAGACCCCGGCCGTGTAGTGGAAGCGGCCAGTCGAGCCGGTCAACCGGAACTCCTGCTGCGCATCGAAGGCCCGGGACTGGACACCAGCCTCGAACTCGTTGATCGGCGTCGAGTCGGTATCCTCGCGGTAAACGGCACGGTCATAGGCGGCAGCTGTCACCGACGTGAACTTGTTGTTGCCGTTCAGCTGATAATCGACCGTCGCCGACAACGTATCCGTGGCGTTGTTGTCTGCCCCGGGGTCGTTGAGCGCCACCTTGAGATCACTGACCGGATACGGGTTGCGATAGCCGTAGAAGTCGCCGCCGGGCACGCCGTACGCGTTGACATTTGGCGGCAAGAGTACGTCGACGCCTGCGCTATTGGTATAGGCCGGCGTCGAGATGTATCCGGGCGCAGTCCTGGTCTCGTTGAAGCCCTGGAAGCGGACCGTGACCGTCGTTGCGTCGGACGGCGTATATCGGAGCTGATCGCGATAGGCGAAGACCTCGGAGTTGCCGCGGTTCGCCCCGAGCACGTTATCGATGAAGCCCTGTTGCGTCTGGTAGTAGAACGAGAAGCGGTTCGCGACCCTGTCATTGCCGAGATCGAGAACGCCCTGGAGCCTGTACAAGTCGCGCGAGCCGGTTGCCGCCTCGATCGCACCGCTGAAGCCTGGAAGCGGCGGTGCACTGATGTATTGGATCGCGCCGCCGGTTGCGTTGCGCCCGAACAACGTACCTTGCGGGCCACGCAGGACTTCGACGCGCTGCAGATCGAACAGCGGAATCGAGGCGGCGGTCGCGAACGGGCTGTAGACACCATCCGTATAGGCGGCGTTCGGCTGCTCCTCGTGATCCGAGACGTCAGACTCGCCGACACCGCGAATTACGAACGTCGCGACGCCAGCGCCGGTCGACGTCGTGGCGTTCACACCCGGCACCAGCCTCTCCAGCTCCTCCGCGGACTGGATGTTGTTGCGTCCCAGCGTCGCACCGGATAGCGCGGTGAGCGAGACACCGACCTTCTGGGCCGGTTGCTCACGACGGTTCGCCGTGACGACGACATCCTCGCTCGGGTTTGCGCTTGCTGGCGCACCCTTCGTGACGGCTGACGAAGTTCCTTTCGTTGCCGGCACCTTCGCCGCCCGGTTGCCGGGCTGAGCCGCCGCAGCGGCTGCGGACTGCCCGTTCGAAGGCTGAACCGGCGTCGCTTGTGCAAAAGCGGAGACTGAGGACATCAGGCTCAGTGACGACGTGATGGAAAGCAGTCCCACCCACCGCGATGCAGCGAAAGCCGTCATGTCTCTCTCCCTGTCGAGCCAGCGATCGACGCCGCCAAGTCTAAAAAAGGTATCGAAGTAAGTAGAGCGAGACCATGACAGATCAACTATATCAGCTATTCGTGGCGAAACCGTCACGGAAGCCACGATGCCCTGCAGGGCCGACCTCACGCAGCGCGATGCGACTTCCCCGCCTGGAGACGGGACCGCGATGTCGGGTCCGGCTTGGACAACGACACGCACGTGGCTTCGGGCAGATACTCGGCTTGTAGCGTCTAAATATCGTTTATCTCACGATGGCAGCCGTAGATCGGCCATTTTGATTTCGAAATGACGTGACCATAGGCGACATCAAGATCCGACTGCGCCGCTGCGCGCTAGGTCCGAGCACCGAGGTCGGATACGTCGTCTGTCACAACAGGCGGTTCCTGCGGATGTAGCGGCCCTCCATGATCGCCGTGAGGAACCTAGCATTCCGCTCCCGCGTCGCTTTCCTTGCGGCCGAAATATGCTCGGGGGTTTTGATGACCGGCACGTAGAAATCGGTGTTGTCGGCGATGCCTACCTTTGTGCCGGCTTCGGCATGCGCTCGGATCGCCTGCACACCGAGACCATGTGCCAGCACGCCATGATGGCGCACCTGATTGACCTCCATCGGCCCCAGCCTCAGTCCCGGCGCGTGGATGCCGGTGCGATGGCCGAGATCGGTGAAGCAGGAGAGCTCGTTTGGCGTCATAAATCGTGGACGCGGTCCGAAAGCTTGCCGGCCATGAAGCCTGCGTAATCGGCGAAGGCGTCAGCCGTATCGCGGTTCTGCCATCCTCCCGGCAGTGCCTGCGGCAGATCCCAATGGAACATCGTGACGTAGGGGCGGATGCCGGCGGCAAGCAGGCCGTCGATGACCTGGTTGTAATGGTCGATCCCATTCTGGTTGGGCTGACCGCGACCTTCCGGAAAGATGCGCGCCCAGGCGACCGACATGCGATAGCTGTTTACCCCTAGCGCTTTCAGAAGCGCCGTGTCCTCAGGGTAACGATGGTAGCTCTCACAGGCGATCTTGCCCGAACTATGCGAGAACACGTCCCAGTTGGTAAGGCCACGTCCGTACTCCGTCACCGCGCCTCGATCTAATAGGCTGCGGTCGCGCAGCCCCAGCCGAAATTCTTGGGAAAGGAGAGGTCGATCGGCTTTGCCGCCGCCCGCTGTGATCCGGCGGCCATCCCTGCGCCGAATGCAAGTCCAGTCCGCAATAGACCCCGACGCCTCATCATCCTCTTATCGCTTCGCCCTTGACGACAATACTTCGAGAATGATGAGGTTCGTCGCTGACAAGCAGTGGACGACGTCACACTTTGCCGAAAGCTCGAGCGATCGCGTTGTCCAGCGCTTGCGTGTATTGCAACGTTGCACGTGCGGATGGAGCGACGTCGAATCCGTGGTAGGCGCCGGGCAGTACAAGCAGTTCCGTCAGTACCCCTGCATCGAGAAGCCGACGGGCATATTCCACGTCCTCATCGATGAAGAGATCGATCGATCCGACACAGAGGAAGGATGCAGGCAGCGCGGAGAGATCCTCGACCCGAGCCGGCACAGCGCCCCTGGGTACAGCCGCCGACCCTGCCGGGACGCCCAGCAGGGACGACCACCCGAAGCGATTCATCGCCCTCGTCCAGACGAACGTGCCGATCCAAGGTGCCGGCTCACGTCCGCTTCCGGTGCGGTCGTCCAACATCGGGTATAGCAGGATCTGGAGGCAGATGGGCACCTCGCCGCGATCTCGAGCGGCGATGGCCAAGGCTGCCGCATGCCCACCGCCAGCGCTCTCTCCCATGATCGCGATACGGGTGGCATCAACGCCGAGCTCGTCTGCGTGGCCATGAAGCCAGCGAAGGGCCGCGTAATTGTCTTCCAGGGAACCTGGAAAGGGCGTTTCCGGTGCGAGCCGGTAATCAACGGTGATAATCAGGCAAGCGTGCCTCAAGGCAATAGCTTGGAGATAGCTGATGATGTCAATGGCGCGCCCGAAGACGTAACCACCTCCATGCATGTGTAAGATGGCAGGACGCGGTGCCCCAGATGCGTGGCCTATGATATAGACACGGACATCCGGCTGCCCATGGCTCCCGGGTACCACTCGTTCTGAAAAGTGAGGCACTCGTCCGGGAGGCGGGGACGCTTTGTCAAATTCCGTTCGCATGCGCTGAAGAGTTTCTGCATTTAGAACGTCGTTCGTAATTCCGGTAACACTACCGGTTAGTAGGAGTAAAGAGGATCTGAGTTCTGGATCCACCAGCAACATTGGATCCATACGCCCGTGAGGACACTGTCCAGCCATCAAAGGCCAGGGGCGGCTCAGGATGCCACCGGTAGCGCCCAAGACTGCCGATGTGAGTTGTCGTCGTGACATGCAACCCATGCGAGGTATCTACGTATCAAGGATTAAGGTAGGGCTCCGTCCCATCGATCCGCTTCGCGGCTCGATCGCCAAAGGCTCGCCGTTGGAAACCTCTTATAAATGGATTCTCAAGGCTTCGCCTTGAGCGGGTCCAGGGCGGAGCCCTGGTCTCCCTTGAGCCCAGCACGAAATCGACAGGTATAAGTTTATCAATCAGCCATTTTCACGGCGACGTTGCGAGACGAGACCGTTGGATTGTGTGCAGTGCCGTCTGGGTCCGCGATCGCATGAAGCTCATAAAGGCCCGCCACTGCCGGTGCCTCCAGATCCAGGAAGTAGGTTTGCGCGCCTAGTGCAGCCAGCGAGAAGGACGATGTTGCAACAGACACCTCGCGGCCCGCGAGGTCCGTGAAGACCAGGCGGAGTCGACCCGTTGTCGCATGATCCTCGTCGTTGACCATACTGATACCGTAATGGTAAGACTGCCTCGACTTGAGCGTGGATTGCCAGAAGTTCAAATAGACGCCGAGCGGCTTGAAGGCTTGTTCCATCGCACGGGCGAAGTGCGGCTCCAGGGTCAGATGGGCAAGGTCGACGAAGTTGTCGGATGTGAACCCATGTGGTTCGCTTGCCGTCAGATAGGCGAAGTGCAGGACGGCCGTGTAACGCCTGTAGGCGCGCCAGAACTCGGTCTCGCCCCCCAGGATGTACGCGGCAAGGTCTCGGCGGTTCTCGACCGTGTTCCTGGCGCCGAGCAGCTTGGGGTAGAGCTTTTCCGTCAGCAGGGTCGGTGAGCCGTCCCGGTTCAACCACAGCCAGCCATATTCGTTCAGGATGCCGGCATGACCGGTCTTCAGGAAAGGCTGCGGTCCCGGACCCTGCAGGCTTTCCAGGTCTTTCAGGTGGAAGACGGTGCCCTCGCCGCCGGCGTCGAAGCCGTCAGCCGGATACTCCAGGAAATATTGGTGATCTTCCACCGGATCGTCAGGGCCGTTGGGCGAATTGTAGCTGTCTTCCCAGGCGCGGCCCGACAGGTCCAATCCCCGAACGGCGGGGATCACCTTGGAGGAAAGCTCGGGGAAGTCGGACTCGTTGGAGGCATCCCAGAGCACCACGCTGGGATGGTTCCAATCGTCACGCATCCATTCCCTGAACTCGCCGATAAGCTCGTCGATGTCGTAGGACGACTTCCATATCGTAAATAGCGGCGAGCCGGTCCAGATCGGGTATTCGTCCTCGATCAGCAGGCCGTTCTCGTCCGCCAGTTCCAGCCAGCGGTCCGGCGGCGGTCCGAGCGTGAAACGGAAGGCATTCCAATGGAGCTGTCTAGGGATGTCGACCAGGAGCCGATGAAGCCAGGCATCGTTCCATGGCAGGGTCCCCGACTGCGGGTCCTCATAGAACCGGTTGATGGCAATGTTGGACCCTCGCATGAAGAAAGGGCGTCCATTCAAGTAGGCACGCTGGGTCACCGTATCGAAATGGAACTCCCGCATACCGAAACGCGTCGCGAGCTCGTCGCCGCTCGTTCGGGTATCAAGCTCATAGAGGAACGGATCCGACGGGCTCCAGAGATGGGCGTTCGGTATAGGCACCACCGAGCGAACCTGCGCGGTTGCCCCTGCAGGAAGGGTGACCTGGACCGTCTTGACTGCGGAAGCAGCTCGACCCGACTTGCGCTCGAACACCTGTTGGCGAAGTTCGCTGGTGACCGGATGGTCCGAATAGTTGTGCAGTTGCGTCTGCACGAGCATGCCAGCGTTGGGGTTGCCGGTGCTTGCGAGTCGAGGTGCCGCCTGAACCGTCGCGATCACCGGGTTGTTCATGGTCATCAGGGTCACGTCGTCATAGATACCCGGCGTCCACCGGTTCTTCTCGAAGTCGGTGCCACCGGATACGGACGGCGGCAAAACGCCCGGATGAGCGCCGATCCTGATGACCAGCTCATTGTCCGCGTTCCAGCGGATCGCGCGGGTCGCATCGAAAAAGGCGGCGGTAAAGCAAGGCGCATGCTCGCCAATGCGCACGCCGTTCAGGAACACGGCCGCACCGAACTGCGCCTTGCTGATTTTCAGGATGGCCACCGCCACCGGACGAGGCGCCTTGAAGGTTTTTTCATACCAGAAGTAGTTGCGTGCCTGGTGCGAGATACCGCGGATATCACCCAGTCTGTCGTACTCGGCCCGGCTGTAGAGGCCGTAGAAGCTCCAGTTGGAGAGGAGCTGCTTGGTGACATACTGATCGACATCGGGAAATGCGGGCATGGCGGAGTGAGCAAGGCCGGGGACCGGACCATGATGCGAGAACGTACTCGGAACCCGATCCGGGCCTACGCTGTCGGCGATACGCCAGTCGCCGTCCAGCGACAAGGTGGTGCGACGGGAAAGCGCGTCGGCGGTCGCGCTGCGAGCCGGCCCGATCAGGGCCATGGCGAAGAAGCCGACCGCCAGTCGCCTGGAGAACACCAGACGTGTCTTGCCGCCGCAACGTCTCATAGCCGGTTCCACAGGCGTCCCTCCTGGACCGTAGCGTCCAGGGGGGAGGACTTGATGGCGTTCGTCAAACGTTGGTGCCAAGCCACGTCGCGCCACATGCCCCGGAACTGGGGTCCGCAGAAGTTGCTGGTCGCGATCGCCACCCATTGCCCGGTGGCGGTCGCTGCCAAAGCGCCCAGGGCGCAGACCTCCTTGACCCAGTCCCAGGGGAGCAGAGGCCAGTCCTTGTAGTCGACGATGGCCCAGCATTCCGTCGTCATCAGCGGTTTCTTCGCAGCGCGAGCCGCAGCTGCCAACTGGCCAATGTTGTCGGTGAGCAGCGTCTGCCAGTATCGAGGTCTTTGCGCGTATAGCCTGGCGGCATGGAACTGGACGTTGTGAAAGCCCTTCTCCGAAAACTTTTCATAGTTGTAGCCCGCATGCTTATAAAACTCGTCGTCGTTCTGCGTCACCATCCACAGATGTTGTTCAATGGCGTCGACGAAGCCAAGATCTCGACTGGCGAAGAGCTCGTAATCGACGCCGTCGGTCGAGAAGAGCAGCGGCAGCTCGGGATAGCGAGAACGAACGAGTGCGATCGCGGTTCGCATCCAGGCCATGGCGCGCGGGTCGTCCCAACGTCCCCAATCCAGCGGCGGTTGCAGGAAGGGCGCCCAGACCGGGCTCGGCCATTCGTTGCAGAGATCGACGTAGAGGATGGTGTCGAGAAGACCGGCCTTGGCAATGCTGTCCAGGGTGGCGTTCCAGACCTGCGCCATCTTCTCGGGACCGGTGATCGTCAGGCGCGTATCCTTCTCGTCCTGACGGAACCACGTCGACAAGGCGACCTTGATCTTGCGGTCGCGGCACTTGCGCAGGAACGTATGGAGTTCCGGTTCGACGCGCACCACGACGAAGGTCGGCGCACCCCAATCCTGGGTCTCCCAGACGGGTTTCAGCAGCCAGGATTTCAGCGGACCTGCCGCGAGCAGGTGTGGATAGGGGTCGATACGCAGCGCGTCGTATCCGCGTGCGGCAAGACCATCGAGCGCTTCGTCCCAATCCTCGTAGCCGGCTCCGGGCCAACGCCGCTCCAGCCATGAGAAATCCCACATTGCGATGGCGCGCGCCCGTTTGGGTCTCCCGGCAGCCCGCGTGGCCCGCTCTGCAGGGACCGCAGCCGCCAACGAAAGGGCAGTCCCACCGATCCCACGCAGAAACATCTTACGATTCATCAAGCATCTCCTGGGAGGCACTTGGAGATTACAGCCATGATGCCCTTACCCCCTCAACAGGCAAGCCCGAGTAGATCGAGGCGGCAGGGTTAAGCTGATATGACCGCGGCGGAACGGCTTGGATAGCGCCGGAGCTGGCGTTCGGCAGCTGCATGCCCATCGCCACGCTTGCCGTGGCTTCGTTGTTCGACGCAGCGCACTCGAGGTTGTCCAGGATCAGGCTTGTGTAACAGCAAACGACCTTGAGCATGACCGTCCAAGGCCAGGGCTCCGCCCTGGACCCGCTCAAGGCTCAGCCTTGAGAATCCAATTATCTTGGTTTCCACACGCCGAGGCCTTTGGTGCTTGAGCCGCGAAGCGGACCAATGGGCAGAGCCCAGCCTTCCTCTTCCATCAGCCGGGACTTTGCGCGTGCCAAAGCGGTCTATCCACCTTCGTCCGCTGGAGGGTTTCATGGCCGCTGAAGCCAGCTCGATAGGCTTCCCTGATATGTCTGGATCCAGATCCGAAGTAGTTCCGTCGGAACGATACCAGCTATTCCGCATGTCTTGGACACTCCTCCCACCATGTGCAAGTTGATGGTTTGAGGCTCAGCCGTCCATGACGCAGCGGAAGCCGATGGTCCCGGAACGGTCTATGCTGGGCGCCATCAGGAGATACTTGCCATGTTCCGACAGCTTGTAGGCCTGTGGAAAGTACCAGCGGGCGCCCAAAGGACGATAATGGCTGCCGCCTCGGACGATGGCGGCGCGCGTATGGTCGTCACGCCATTCATCCGTCCACTGCCAGACATTCCCTACCATGTCGAGGACGCCGAACGGGCTGGACCCGCGCGGATGGGCGTGGACGTCGCTGGCCGGCAGCATGCGCCGCCCATTGTCTGAAGCTGCTACGTTGGCGTCCTCCCAGCCGTCTCCCCAGGGATAGTCGCGCCCGTCCAGGCCTTGGGCGGCATACTGCCACTCCCACTCGTGCGGCAATCGTCTTCCAGCCCACTTCGCGTAGGCGCGAGCATCCTCGATGGAAACCCAGGTCACGGGCTTGTTGTCCCAGCCTTTCGGGTAGGTGCCGTCCGTCCAGTCACGCAGGAAGTTGTGGTCGTCCTCGGGATGATAGCGGGTCGCGTCCACAAACTGCTTGAACTGCCGGTTGGTCACCGGCGTGACGTCGATCCAGAACGGCGCGATGTGCACCATGGTGTCGTGATAGCGACGGGGGGACGGCTCGCCGGCGTATTGGACGTCGACGCCGTCGTCGTCTCCGCCCTCGATCTCCACCCCGTTCACGCGAAACCGGAAGTCCGCCGCGGGGATGTGCGACATGCCCGGCGGAGGCGTCGCGGGTGCCCTCGTCGCCGCGATCGCCACGACGGATTGGGGCAGCGCCGTCCAGGCCTTGGAGAGGCTGGCCAGGGGCGTGGCGGACAGGGTCCGCGCCTGCACGAGCAGCCTTGCAAGGTCCTGCGTGACGTCGGCCGTGGCCAGGACCGCGCCGAATCCGTCCGGCTCGAGATCGAACGACAGGATGTCCCGGCCCCGTTCGGATCCCGGGCGGAGCTCGATCCCGTTCCAGAGATCGAAGTAGCGCATCCCGACCTGACGCGGAACGGAGAGCTGGCTTCCGCCGACGCCGAAATGGTTGCGGTTGACGATCGTCCACAGCGTCGCCGAGGCCATCGGCCACCGGCTGGCGAACACGCCATACTGGCGGGTCGGGCTGTAGGGCTCCCAGCCCTGGGAGACCAGGAACTGGCGGCCGAAGCGTTCGATCATCGCGATCCGCCGCAACGCCGCGGCGTCGCGCGGCGTCAGGCCGTTCCACTCGCCCCAGACGTCCTCCCAGCTCTCGAAGCCCGAACCGTTGAAGAAGGCGAACTGCAGATCGTCCGTATGGTCGTGCATCAGCCGATCGGAGACGTGCACCATGTGGCGCGGCTCCAGCCATTTGTAGCGGCTGACGGTGGGAACGAACCCGTAGTCCCAATAGCCCCAACTCATCGCGTTCCAACCCAGCATCTCATCCGAGACCGGCCCGATCTCCGGCTCGAAGGCGAGTGCGCGGCCGGCCTGTTCGGAGGCGGTGCGGAACGAGTGCGGCAGCCCGTCCATGGTGTCGCCGTTCATGCCGTCGGCGCCGACGTCGGCCACTTCCCTGGCGATCGCCAACGCATCGGGGGTGCCCGTATCGCGCGTCCCCTGGTCCCAGGGCAGGAAGGGAAACAGCACCTTGACGCCTCGGGCATGGAAGTCGGCGACGAACGTGCGAATGCCCGCGACGCCGCCCGGCAGATCGTGGAACAGGTCGTACTGGTTGCGGTCGTCGACGCCGAGGTTCGGATAGACGGGCCAGACCAGCACGCTGTCGATCCCGCCGTAGCGACGGTCGAGGTCGTCGAGGTAGCGTTGCACGGTGTAGCGATGCGTCCCGGCGTCGTAGAAGAAGCGGTCGTGCGCCATCATCTGCGGTTGCACCAGGCTCGACTGGGTCCACCGCAGGGCGGGAAGGCTGTATTCGGCGTCGCTGTAGCCTGAGCGGATGTGGCGCTCGGCCCGCCAATGCGTCGCATCGTCGCGCCACGCCTGCAGCTGCTCGTCGCGGCAGGGCTGCGGCGCAGTCCGTACCTCCCAGGTCGGCGGGATCGCGCAGGTCGGTCCCGCGATCTGTTGGCCCGGAAACATCAGTGCCGTTTCCTGCGCCGAGCCGCTGGACCCGAAGCCGAGCCCGACCAGGGCGATTAGTGGAAAGAAGCAGCGCACGATGTGGTCCTCGTTCAGGTTCTGTCAGCTCTCGCGCCAACTATTGATTCGGTGGCGGCCGGATGGCTGACGCAGCGTCGCCATCGGGCGGGGTTCCTGGATGAGCCGCGTATGCTGTGGCTCAGCGGCCGTGCCCGAACGGCCGATGTCACGACAAGCGGCTACTGGCGGTTCCGCTGCCGCAGCTGCGGGCGGCAGTTCCACAAGCGCAGAGGCAGGGTATTGAACCGCATCTGCCTGCCCAGCGACATCATCGCCTTCATGGTGTTCTGCAGGCTCCGCTACCGGCTGACGCTGCGCAACCTTATCGAGATCATGGCGCTTCGCGAGGTCGAGTTGAGCCATGAAGCCGTCCGGAACTGAGAAGCAAAGCTGCTGCCAATACTCCGATACGCCGGCCTCTCATAGAGGCGCACAAACACTGCGGTGGCTGCAACGTCCAAGTTGGAGGCCAGTGCATACGCCTAGATGATTTCGTTGTCGGACTTATGTGGTGAGGTCGTCGAGTGACAGCGTCAAGATAATCGTAGCCGGACGTGACCTGTCAACGAGAGCTTCCGCTTGCAATGGCTAAACAGAAACTGGCTCAGCTGTTGCGGGCGTGAGGGTGCAGGTGAAGTCTAGCTCTTGACGTGGGCGGCATAGGCCAGGATCAGCACACCTTCGCCATGGGACAAGATGTGCCAGACCGGCTTCCAGTAGACGCCCGTCGCTTCCGTCGCGAAGTGGGTGCAGCCGCACCCGGCCAGCCAGGCCGAGTGCGCCAGCCGGCCGCGACAAATGGCCCAAGCTCGGGACGTTCATCGACGACAGCGAGACCGACATGCTGGCGCACACGGACTTCCCAACCCCGCACCGCACCCGGATCCACTCCATGAATTCGCTGGAGCGCCTGGACGAGGAGGTGAAACGCAGGGCCGACCTCGTCGGGATCTTCCCGAACGAGAGCTCCATCATCCGCCTGATCGGCGCCGTGCTGCTCGAGGCGAACGACGCGTGGCAGACCAGCACCGCGACATGCAGACCGAACCTATGGCAGAGCTCATCGCGCCCATCATCAACGTCGAGCCTGCACGGATCGCCACCGCAGCCGCGTGACCGTCAGCCGCCTCAGCGATACGCAATTCCACCACGTCGACGGATATGACCACCGTCCTTACGGTCGGCAGCGCAAATGAACACCAGCAGGCGGCGCATTGCCGGTGTACGGCCGGTCGTCGAGGGTGTAGGTCTGAGGTGCGGGTTGTGGTGTCATGTCGCCCGGCATTCCGGGGGATGCCCACCCGCCAATCCGGAATGATGTTGCCCATGATTTCGATGGGATGTCGTCCACCATTCCGATCTGAAGTCGCTCGGCTTGGCGGTCTTGACCGGCTGGGTTGCCGATGCGGGAACCTCTCTGGCTTTTCCGATGAAGCAATGATACAGCGATGCGACGTATTGGTGCCCGCCGCCATGAAGCGGGTCATTACGAAGGAGAATGCCAGCCGCATCCTCGCCGAGGGTGCCAACCGCCGACCACTCGGGAGGCCGACGAGATCCTCGACCACCTCCATCCCAACATATCCGTCGGCGTCATCGTGAGCTGTTTCGAATGGGTGCAGGACCTGCAGCACCTGTTCCGATCGAAGGCGGAGGTCAACATCAACAGGGAGGCAGACAATGAAAGCTTGTTTTGGGAACGCTACGGTCGCGGCGGGCGTGGCGGCACGCCGGT
>CAXUCM010000002.1:0-5549 GCA_964249315.1 uncultured Acetobacteraceae bacterium
GCAGCTTCTGCGCCTGGTCTGCCGGCACGAAGCTGTCCAACGTCATGACGTCGTGCACCAGCGGCAGAGGCTGCAGCCGCGCCGCCAGCGCGCGCGCCTGCCCCAGGCTGCCGACCAGCATCTCGGCGCTGTACGGGCTGGTCACCGGGTTTGCCATCAGCAGGTGCAGCGTCTGCATCGCCGGCGATTTCGGGTTCTTGGTGTGCAGCGGATCGCCGTCGAACTTGAGCAACGGCAGCAGGATCGCACCCAGGATGGCGAGCAGGGCCGCGGCGGCGATCACCGGGCGGCGATGGCGGCGCAGCGCCTGGTCCGCCGGCTTCGCGCCGGCGAAGCCCTCCTCGGTGCCGGGAGAGCGGAAGCCGAACAGCCGCAGCAAGGCCGGCAGCAGGGTCATCGAGCATGAAAAGGCGATCAGCATGCCCACGCCCGCGATCAGCCCGAGCTGGGCGACGCCCTTGAAGGCGGTCGGGGTGAAGGCGAGGAAGCCGGCGGCGGTGGCCAGGGCGGCGATCAGGATCTGCACGCCGGTCGCGCCCCCGCGCGCGGCCGGCCCCGCGGGGAGCGGGGGGGCCCGGCCGTGCGCGTCGCGCTGCGCACGGAAGCGGACGGAGAACTGGATGGCGAAGTCCACCGCGATGCCGATGAACAGCACCGCGAACGCCACCGAGACCAGGTTGAGCGTGCCGACCGCGAGGGCGGCGAAGCCGGTGGTCAGCAGCAGGCCGAACAGCAGCGTGAGCACGATCGGCACGATGATCCGCCAGCTCCGCACGGCGAGGAACAGCCACAGCGTCACCAGCACCAGGGAGAGCAGCAGCTCGCGCACCGCGCCCTGGGCGACGGTGGCGAACTCCTGGTCGTCCAGCGCCACCTGGCCGGTGATGTAGACGTGCGCCGTCCCGGCCTGCACGTCGGGCAGGGCGGCGATGGCGCGCTGCATCGCCGCGGTGGCAGCTCCTCCCGGCGCGAACGAGCCGTAATCCAGCCGCGGCTGGGTGATCACGAACTGGTACTGCCCGGCCAGATCGGACAGGCCGCCGCCGAGCAGACGCTGCCAGGAGAGCGGGGTCGGACGGTCGGCGGCGGCCGCGGTCAGGCTGGCGGCGAAGCCGCGCAGCGGCCCCTGGAACGAAGCCAGGTCGGCCTGGCCCTTGGCGATGCCCTCGCCGATCAGGCCGAGTGCCCCGAACAGGCCGCGCGCCGAGGGGTCCGATGCGAGCTGGCCGAGGAACGGCTGTGCCGCGATGGTCGCGTCGAGCAGCTTCTGCAGCGGCGCCGGATCGAGGAACAGCAGGCCGTTGCGGACCAGGTACGGGTCGGCGTCCGGCACCCGGACATATTTGTAGAGCGCCTGCTGCGGCGCCAGCGAGGCGGCGAGCTGGCTGGCGGTCTCCTGCGCCTCCTCGGGGATGTCGCCGCCGACCACCGCGATCAGCAGGTCGTTGCCCTGCGGGAATGCCTTGCTCAGCCGGTTGGCGCGCTGCTTCCAGGGAAGCGACGCCGAGAACAGCTCGCCGGTGTCGGTGCTGACGCCGAGACGCGATTTCGTCACCAGCAGGGCGCCGGCGCCGAGCAGCACCGCCAGCAGGAGGACGAGCAGGGCTCGTTGCGCACAGGCCGCGACCAGCCTGCCGAGCGGTCCGGCCAACATCCCGGCGCGCTCCTAGGACGGCAAGGGGCGTTGCCCCTTGAACCCCATCAAAGGCTTAGCCTTTGAAATCCATTTGTCGGCTCGGTTCGCGCGGGGAAAGTGGAGGATCATGATGGGAATCTTCAAAAAGGATTTCAAAGGCTTCGCCTTTGATGGGGTCCAGGGGTGAAACCCCTGGCCTTTTCGCCGCCCAGGCGCACGCCGATGATCACCGCCATCAAGCTGGTGCCGACCGCGGCTCCGAGCAGCACCGGCAGCAACCAGCCGAGCCAGGCGGCGGGCCCGAGCAGATAGAGCGCATCATCCGGGTGGAAGCCCCAGCCGCCGCTGAAGATGCGCGTGCTCTGCACGCGCCGCTCGTAGATCTCGCTCATCCAGTTGCACAGCAGCAGCGCGCCGCCGGCGAGCAGACCGAGCGGTATCGTCCAGAGTCCGGGATCGTAGCCGAGCAGGCTGGCATGGCGCAGGCCGATGCCGATCGCGCAGAAGAACAGGCTGTTGACCCAGACATCGACCAGATAGTCGTAGCGATGGCCGCCGGGGCTCATCATGTTGCCGATCCGGGCGAGCTCGCCGTCGGCACGATCGAGAAAGGCCGACACCACCCAGAGCGCGCCGCCCCAGCCGGCCGCCCCGGGCACCGGGCCCAGCGCCAGGCAGGCGCAGGCGGCGAGCCCGGTGAGCAGCCGCAGCGTGGTCAGGTGGTTGGGCCGCACCCGGGTGCCGAGCAGCGGCCGCACGGTGACGCGCGCCATGGCATGGGTCCAGGTGTCGTTGCTCACGAGGCGTCTCCGTATTCGAAGGCGGAGCCGCCCCGAGTTGCCGCCGGACGATGTTCCAGCCACTGCCAGGCGGCCAGGGCCGGAAGCCCGAGCGCGATCTCGCGCAGCCGCTTGACCAGGGCGAGCGCGATGGCGAGCGGCGGCGCCAGCCCGAACAGCGCGCCCACCACGATGAAGCCGCCCTCCGAGATGCCGAGCGAGGCCGGCACCGCGAAGCCGACCGACTTGACCGCCTGGCTCAGGCTCTCGATCACCAGCCCCTCGCCGAGGCCGGCGTTACGGCCGAGCACGCGCAGGGCGATGCAGATCTCGACGGCGCCGAGCAGCCAGGCGATCATCTGGTACGAGAGTGCCAGCAGCAGCGGCCGCTTCGCGCGATACAGGCCGACGATCGCCTGGTCGAGGCCGGTGATCTCGCCCATGCCGTTCCAGCCGAACTGGCCGGCCAGACGCATCAGCCCGCGCTCGAGCAGTCCGGCCAGTCCGAACCATTGTCCGGCGACGAAGCCGAGGGCGGCCAGGCTGGCGACGCCGAGGCCGCCGACCACCTCGTCGGTGACCGGACTGCGACCGAGCAGGGCCAGCAGGGTGAGCAGCCCGGCGATGGTGAACAGGATCTGCGTCACCATCTCCGCGGTCAGGTCGCAGATCGTGCAGGCGGTGGCGCGCACCAGCCGCATGCCGGACCGATGCAGCAGGCGGACAGCGACGAACTCGCCGCCGATCTGCGCCACCGGCAGCAGGTTGTTGACCCCCTCGCGGATCCAGCGCAGCACGATGAACACCGGCAGAGGCGGCCGTGGCGCCCCCGGCCCCGCGATCACGCGCCAGGCCAGGGCCGAGAACAGCACCTGCACCAGGTGGAAGCCGACCACCAGCAGGATGCCCAAGCCCGCCTGTCGCAGCAGCGCCACCACGTGACCCAGGCCGAACCGGTGCAGCAGCCACACGGTCAGGCCGGCGCCGAGCACGCCGCCGATCAGGGTCAAGAACCTCATGCCCGCTCCCCCAAGCCCTGCGTGGCACCCCTGGGCGCACCCCGCCACGCACGCCTTCCGTCGGCCTCGCCGGTCGGGCAAGCTCGGCCGTCACGCCGCACAGCATGTATCGGACCGCTTCCGCCTTGAGAACCCTGCTCCTCACGCCAGGCCCGCTGACCACGAGTGACGCGACCCGTGCCGCGCTCGGACGCGACTGGGGCTCGCGCGATACGGCCTTCGTCGCCCTGACCGCGCGCCTGCGCCGGCGCCTGCGCGCACTGGTGCATGGCGAGGCGACGCACGAGGCGGTGCCGATCGCCGGCAGCGGCAGCTTCGCGGTGGAGGCGGCGGTCGGCACGCTGGTGCCGCGCGACGGCCGGCTGCTGGTGCTGGCCAACGGCGCCTACGGCCGGCGCATCGCGGCGATCGGCCGGCGCATCGGCCGGCAGACCGTCGTCGAGAGCTGGCCGGAAACCGAGCCGGTCTCGGCCGTGTCGGTGCAGGCGATCCTGCAGGCCGACGCGTCGATCACCGACGTCGCCATCGTGCAGTGCGAGACCAGCACCGGCCTGCTCAACCCGGTCGAGGCGGTCGCCGGCATCGTGGCGGCGCACGGTCGTCGGCTGCTGATCGATGCAATGAGCGGCTTCGGCGCGCTCGGGCTCGACCTGCGCCGGATCGCCGCCGCGGCGGTGATCGCCTCGTCGAACAAGTGCCTCGAGGGCGTGCCGGGCATCGGCTTCGTCATCGCCGAACGCCGCCACCTTGCCGCCTGCGCCGAACGATCGCACTCGCTCGGGCTCGACCTGCACGCGCAATGGGCCGCGTTCGAGCGCGACGGCCAGTGGCGGTTCACACCCCCGGTGCAGGTGGCGGCGGCGCTGGAGGCCGCCCTCGACCAGCTCGATGCCGAGGGCGGACCCGACGCCCGCCTCGCCCGCTATCGGCGCAACCATCAGGTGCTGACCGAGGGAATGCGCGCGCTCGGCTACGCCACCACCCTGCCGCCGGCGGTGCAGGCGCCGATCATCGTCACCTTCGACGAGCCGGCCTGGTGGCACGGCGAGGGCGGCATGACGTTCGAGCGGTTCTACGATGCGCTGCACGCGGCAGGCGTCGTGATCTATCCGGGCAAGCTGACCGAGGCGCCGTCGTTCCGGATCGGCTGCATCGGGGCGGTCGACGAACACGACATCGCGCGCGCGGTTGCATGTGTCGCTGGGGTCACGCGAAGCTTCCGCGGGACCTCCACGCCATCGCAAGGAAACCTGCCATGACCGCAGCAGACCGCACTGAACGCACCGAGATCGCCGGCAGCCATCGGGACGCGCCGGCGGGCCGCCCGCTCGGCGCCGTGCCCGCCGGCCAGCGCATCGAGGTGAGCATCTATCTGCGGCCGCACCATCGGCATGGCGCCGAACTCAGCGGCAGCGTCGATGAACGTCGCCGCGCCGTCGCCGGCGAGCGCGCGACCGCCCACCGGCATGAGATCGAGCACGTCGAGGCCTTCCTCGCCGCGCACGGGCTCACCGTGGTGTCGGTCGATCCGGCCCGTCGCCTGATCCGGGCGGCCGGCTCGGCCGAGGCGCTGGGCGCTGCGTTCAGCACCGGGCTGTCGCTGTACGAGGAGAACGGCCGCACCTATCACGGTCGCAGCGGCACGCTCGCGGTGCCGAACGCGCTGCACGGGATGATCGAGTCCGTGCTCGGCCTGGACAGCCGCCCGGTCGCGCATACGCGCATCGTGCGCCCGCGCGTCGCCCAGCCGGCCGGCGTCGAGCCGAACAAGCTGGCCGCGTTGTACGATTTCCCCACCGGCGTCGACGGCAGCGGCGTCACCATCGGGCTGATCGAGCTCGGCGGCGGCTTCCGCAGCAGCGACACCACCGCCGCGTTCGCGGCGATGAAGCTGAAGGCGCCGCGCGTCGTCGCGGTGTCGGTGGATGGCGCCGTCAACGACCAGTCCGGCTCCGATGCCGACGGCGAGGTCGCCCTCGACATCCAGGTCGCCGGCGGCGTCGCCCCCGGTGCTGCGATCGCGGTGTATTTCGCGCCGAACACCAACGCCGGCTTCGCCGACGCGATCTCGCAGGCGACGCACGACACCGCCAACAAGCCGTCGGTGATCTCGAT
>CAXUCM010000002.1:5559-31981 GCA_964249315.1 uncultured Acetobacteraceae bacterium
CTCCTGGGGCAGCCCGGAATCCGAGTGGGAGGCGCAGGCGGTGACGACGATGAACTCGGTGCTGCAGGAGGCGGCGGCGATGGGCCTGTCGGTCTACGTCGCCTCGGGCGACAACCTGGCCACCGACGGCTTGACCGACGGCCGCGCCCATGTCGATTTTCCGGCCTCCTCGCCCTACGCGATCGGCTGCGGGGGCACCCACATCACCGCGCACGGCACCAGCATCACCAAGGAGGTGGTCTGGAACGACCATACCAGCGGCGGCGGCGGCGGCATCAGCGACCTGTTCGCCGTCCCCGCCTTCCAGGCCGGCCTCAAGCTGCCGCCGAGCGTGAACGCCGGCCGCGTCGGACGCGGGGTACCCGACGTCGCCGGCAACGCGGCGCCGGCCAGCGGCTACGTGGTGGTGGTGGACGGCCAGAAGGAAGTGGTCGGCGGCACCAGCGCGGTGGCGCCGCTCTGGGCCGGGTTGACCGCGCTGATCAACCAGAAGGCGGCCAGGCCGGTCGGCTTCCTGCCCACCACGCTGTATGCCGCGATCGCCTCGAACCGCAGCCTGACCCGACAGATCACCCAGGGCAACAACAAGCCGGAAGGCTCGAAGATCGGCTACGATGCCGGCCCGGGCTGGAACGCCTGCACCGGTCTTGGTCGGCCGGACGGTCAGGCGCTGTTCGCGGCCCTGGTCGGCACCGCGTCGGTGTGACGGACCGGATGGACGGTCAGCCGGGGGCCACGGCGTTGGCCATCGCCGCCTCGCGCTCCCCCGGCCGCTTCTCGGGTCCGACGGTGCTGTCGCGCTCGGTCTGGTGTTCGGTCTCCGCGTTCAGCTCGGCGCCGATCAGCACCACCGACGCCGACAGCCAGATCCAGGTCATGAAGCCGATCGCGGCACCCAGCGAGCCGTAGGTCTTGTTGTAGTTGCCGAAATTCTGCACGTAGTAGGAGAACGCCACCGAGACCAGCAGCCAGAGCAGCGTCGCCCCGCTGCTGCCCCAGCTCACCCAGCGCCAGCGTGCGATCTGACGGCTGGGGCCGTAGCGGTACACCGCCGCGAGGAACAGGCTGAGCACGACCAGAAGCACGGGCCAGCGCGCCAGGCTGAGCAGGGTGGTGGCCGTGCTGCCGAGGCCGACGAAGTCGAGCACGGCCGGCAGCACCACGACGCCGCTCATCGCCAGCACCAGGAAGACGATCGCGCCCAGCGTGAAGGCGAGCGTCAGGGCGGTGCGCAGGATGAAGCTGCGCTTCTCCTTCTCGTCGTAGACGACGTTGAGCGCGTCGAACAGCGCCTTCATGCCGGCGTTGGCACTCCAGGTCGAGGTGAGCAGGCCGATCAGCGCGCTCAGCCCCAAGCCGCCCGAGGGCTTGGCGGTCAGCGAGGCGATCTGGTCGTGCAGGATCTGCACGCCGCCGTCCGGAAGGAAGCCGGAGACGGCGGAGAGCTGATTGGCGATCGTCTTCGGATCGGCGAGCAGCCCGTAGATGGAGACCAGGGTGGCAAGTGCCGGGAAGATCGCCAGCAGGACGTAGAAGGTGACGCCGGCAGCCTCGGCGAGGACGCGATCCTCGGAGATCTGCTCGAACACACGCTTGGCGATCTGCCACCAGCCGCGCGCCGGGATCTCGCCGGGCGAGACCGCGCGCCGACCTTCGGCCTGTGCCGCCGCATGCGCGTGAGCTTCAGGGCCGGGCGCGGCCGGTGCGGCCGGCGCGTAGGCCAGCGCGCCGGCCCGCGCCTCGGCGGCGCCCTGCGGCTGGACCCGGCGCGACCAGAGCCGCAAGGCAAGACCGGCGGCGGCGATCAGCGCCAGAGCCAACGCGCCGGCGCTCCTCAGACCTCGTGCGAGCGTCATCGACAATCGTTCCGTGCTGCATGCGGTGCTGGTAGCGAAACGTGCGGAGCGGACGGAAGATGCAGGGAAGCCGGCTCAGGCCATCCGGCGCGGCTTGCGGCCCTCTCGGGCGCCGTAGAACAGGTAGTGCACGAACGGGTTGCCGCCATGTGCCGCGACGTCCGGATAGGCCTCGGCGTACCAGGCGCCGTCGAAGAACGGGTTGGGGTTGCGGCCCTCGTCGAAGCCGACGGTGAGGAAATGCTGCACCGGATCGACTCCGGCGGCGCCGATATCGGGATATTGCGCGATGTACCAGTCCGCGTCGAACAGCAGGGAAGCCGGCTCGATCACCTCGCCGGCGAAACTCAGCGCATCCGCCTGGGAATGCCGGGCCGAGGCAGAGGTCTCGCGCGTCGGCGGTTTCGATCTGGCTTCTCTCATGCGCACGACGCTCCTGTCCGTTGCCACGTCCACTGCAACAATGATCCTTATTTGCCAGTACGGATACCAGCTTCCTGATGCGCACGCGCGTGAAAAGCTGGATTGGCCTCCGCCCCCAATCGATCCGCTTCGCGGCTCGATCGCCGAAGGCCCGCCTTCGGAAACCTCTACTAAATGGATTCTCAAGGCTTCGCCTTGAGCGGGTCCAGGGCAGAGCCCTGGAACCTCGCGGCGACGCCTTCGATGAAGCGGACGGTGCGCTCCGGCGCGGTCAGCGGCAGCATGTGCCCGGCATTCTCGACCAGCTCCAGCTCGAGTCCCGGGATCTTCCGGGCGAGGATGTGGCCGTGCGCGACGGGATCGAGGATGCGATCGCCGGTGCCGTACAGCACGCCGACCGGAACCCGCAGCGAGGCGTAGCGTGCGGCCATGCCGGGCAGGTCGCGGCCGGCTTCGACCAGGTCGGTCGAGGCGGCGTAGAAGCTCGACGGCCGCAGGCCGAGCAGGCCGCCGCCGCGGATGGCGAAATCGTTCGGCACCGGATCCGGGCCGAACAGGGCGGCGAGCACGCGGCGGCGGTTGACGAGCGAGGAGGGGATCGCCAGCGTCCAGGCGGTCAGCCAGCGCCGCACCCGCGAGCGGATCGCCAGACCCTTGAGCGAGGCCGGCGGCGTCTCCTGCGGATGCGACACCGGAGAGATCAGGGCGAGGCCGCCGACCTGGTCGGGGTGGTCCAGCGCCACCGACAGCGCGATCGCGCCGCCGAGCGAGTGGCCGACCAGCACCGGCCGTCGCAGGCCGAGTGCCCGGACGAAGCCGGCGACGATCGCCGCCTGCGCGCTCAGCGTCGCCGATGCGCCGGGCGCGCGCACCGAGTAGCCCGATCCGGGCCGGTCGAGCACGAGGACGCGGTGACGGCGCGCGAGCGGCGCCACCACGCCGAAGGTGAAGTTGCGCATCTGCGCGCCGAGGCCATGGATCAGCACGATCGCGGGGGCCGCCTCGTCCTCGTCCGTCTCCGGCCCTTCATCGATATAGTGCACGCTGGCGCCGTCGATCTCGATGAAGCGGCCGAGCGGCGGCAGCGCGCGTTCGACGCGTCGCGCCACCGAGCCGGTGAACAAGGCGAGCCCGGCACCGGTCAGCCCGACCGCCGCCGGAAACCCGAGCAGCCAGTATCTTGCACGCATCGCTGAAGCCCTCCCACCTTGCTGTCTTCGCAGCCGCCGCAGCGACGGCCAAGAGCGGATCGGCAGCCGGCGCTCGACCGCGGCGCTCCCCGCTCGCATACTCGACGCAACGAGAAGCCGTGCGCCGGGGGGATTGCCATGCTTGGCCTGATGCAGGATTGGCCGCTCACGCTCGACAAGATCATCGACCATGCCGCAACGCGTCACGGTCGGCGAAAGGTGGTCACCCGCACGATCGAGGGGCCGATCGAGCGGTGCGACTACGCCGCCATCCGGGCCCGGGCGAGACGTCTGTCCGCGGCTCTGCTCGCCGACGGCATCGTCCTCGGCGACCGCATCGCCACCATCGGCTTCAACACCGCGCGGCATCTCGAGGTCTGGTACGGGACGATGGGGATGGGCGCGATCTGCCACACGATCAATCCGCGCCTGCATGTCGATCAGATCTGCTGGATGATCCGGCACGCCGAGGACCGGATCCTGCTGGTCGATGCGCCCTTCCTGCCGCTCGTGCTCGGCCGGCTGCACGAGCTGAGTTCGGTGCGCCGGGTGGTGGTGCTGGCCGATGAGACCGCTTCGGCGGCGGCGGCCGGCCCCGTGATTTGCTACGAACGCTGGATCGCGGCGCAATCCGGCGATGTCGCGTGGGGCGGGTTCAGCGAGGAGACTGCAGCCGGCCTCTGCTACACCTCGGGCACCACCGGCAACCCGAAGGGCGTGCTGTACTCGCACCGGTCCAACTTCCTGCATGCCTACATGACCATCCAGCCGGACGTGATGGGGCTGTCTGCCACCGACGTCGTGCTGCCGGTGGTGCCGATGTTCCATGCCAACGGCTGGGGACTGCCGTTCTCGGCGCCGGCGGTGGGAGCCGCCTTGGTGCTGCCCGGGGCGAAGCTGGACGGCGCCTCGCTGCACGAGCTGATCGAGACCGAAGGCGTCACCTTCTCCGCCGCCGTGCCGACGGTCTGGCAGATGCTGCTGCAGCATCTCGAGAGTTCCGGCGAACGCCTGTCCACGCTCAAGCGGGTGCTCATCGGCGGCGCCGCCTGCCCGGAGAGCATCGTCCGTGCCTTCTGGGATCGTTACGGGATCGAGGTAGTGCATGCGTGGGGCATGACCGAGACCTCGCCGCTCGGCACCATCAGCAAGCCGCTCGGCGAGACGGCAAGGCTGCCGTTCGAGGCGCAACTGCCCTGTCGCCTGACCCAGGGACGAACGGCGCTCGGCATCGAGATCAAGCTGGTGGGCGAACAGGGCGAGCCGCTCGCCGAGGATGGCGATACGGTCGGCTACCTGCGTGCGCGCGGCAGCATCGTCGCGCGCGCCTACTTCAGGAACGAGACGCCGATCCTGGACCCGGACGGCTTCTTCGACACCGGCGACGTCGCCAGCATCGACGCGGACGGCTTCATGCAGATCACCGACCGCGCCAAGGACATCATAAAATCCGGCGGCGAGTGGATCAGTTCGGTGGAGATCGAGAACATCGCCATCGGACATCCGAAGGCGGCACTCGCCGCCGTGGTCGGACTGCCGCATCCGAAATGGGGCGAACGACCGCTGCTGCTGGTGCAACTCAAGCCGGGCCAGGCGGCAGAGGCTTCGGAGTTCCTGTCGCTGCTGGAGGGCAGGATCGCGAAATGGTGGATGCCGGACGAGGTGCTGTTCGTGGACGCGATCCCGCTCGGCGCCACCGGCAAGATCGACAAGAAGCAGATCCGCCGGCAGCTCAGTGCGGCGTCCGCCGTCTCGGCCTAGGAGCGACGGCGGTGTGCGCGAGCAGGTCGGGCAGCAGCTCCACGGTCGCCTCGATGCTGCCCAGCCCCTT
Organism: uncultured Acetobacteraceae bacterium; assembly: GCA_964249315.1. Classification (GTDB taxonomy): domain Bacteria; phylum Pseudomonadota; class Alphaproteobacteria; order Acetobacterales; family Acetobacteraceae; genus Lichenicoccus. Next base: position 10,860 of record CAXUCM010000002.1, read on the forward strand.
CGCCTCCCTGGCGCGGCCGCCGAGTTCGAGATCGATCGCGCCGTGCAACGTGGCGTAGATCAGGCCGGCGATCCTCGCCGTCTCGACGGAAGGCTTCCATCCGACTGGCACCGCCGTACGATCGCCGCGAACGAGGCGCCCTGAACCCGCTCGCGGCCGAGCCTTGAGACGTCGCTCGCACGATATGCTCCGTGTAGCGGCGTGCGGAAACCACCCTATCAAGATAATCGGATTCTCAAGGCTTCGCCTTGAGCGGGTCCAGGGCAGAGCCCTGGTCTCCCTGGGTCACATCCAAAGTCGGTCGGTGCCACCCTGAAGTCCTGTGTCGGCACCGTGATGCCGACGTCGGTGTGCAGGTTCAGTCGGTCATCCGCTCGTCGTAGCGCCTCCTGGCCTGTTCGATGCGCTCCGCCTGGCCGAGCGCCCAAGCCGCCAGCGCGCGCACGGGACCCAGGACCTCTCGGCCCATGTCGGTCAGGCCGTACTTGACCCTGGGCGGTCTCGCCGGCGTCACCGTGCGGGTGATGTAGCCGTCGCGCTCCAGGCCGCGCAGCGTACTGGTGAGCACCTTCTGCGAAATCCCGATGCGCCGGCGCAGGACGTTGAAGCGCTGCCCTTCATCCTCGAGCGAGACGATGGTCAGCATCGACCATTTGTCCCCGACCCTGGCGAGCGTCGCAGTGAGCGTGCGGCAGGTCTCCGCCGGCAGCTCGGTCATGCACGGTTTCGTCAAGGTGCCTCCTTGCAGCCTCGTGAGGCCTCCGCCTAATCCTGGTCACCGACGGATACCATCCTCGCCAAAGGAGTTCAGGACGCCGGATGAACACCAGCGTGGAACAGGCCCCGGTGCTGGTCACCGGCGGCTCCGGCTACCTGGCCGGCTTCATCATCCTTCAGCTTCTCGAGGCGGGCCGCCCCGTCCGCACCACGATCCGCGACCTCGCCCGGGCCGACGATGTCCGCGCCACCCTGGAGCGCCACGTGCCGACGCAGCGCCTGAGCTTCCACGCCGCCGACCTGCTGTCCGATGCCGGCTGGGACGAGGCGATGGAGGGAGCCGGGCAGGTCATCCATGTGGCCTCCCCGATGCCGGTGCGGGAATACCGGCGCCAGGATCTCGAGAAGCCGGCGCGAGAAGGCGTGCGGCGTGTGCTGGAGGCGGCGCACCGCGCGGGCGTGCGCCGCGTCGTCATGACCTCCTCGACGGTCGCAGCCACGCCGAAGGCGTCCGGGACGGCGTCGGACGAGACCGTCTGGACGGACCTGGCAAACCACGTCAGCCCCTACGCGCGCTCCAAGACACTGGCCGAACGGGACGCCTGGGCCCTGGCGGGAACGCTGGGAGGCGAGCTCACGCTCACCACCATCCTGCCCGGCTTCGTGCAGGGCCCGGCGCTGGGACCGGCCGTGTCGGGCTCGCTGGAGCTTCCGCTGCGCATGCTCGGCGGTCGCCTGCCGCTCGTGCCTCGGGTGAGCTTCTGCGGCGTGGATACCCGGGCTGCGGCCGAACTCCATGTCAGGGCTTTGACCGATGAGCGGGCCGGCGGCGAACGGATCATCGCCGCGGGCTCGCCGCTCTGGATGCGGGAGATCGCCGGAACGCTGAAGACGCGACTGGGCGAGAAGGCGTCGAAGGTGTCCACGCGCGAAGCCCCGGACTGGCTGATCCGAACGGCGGCACTGTTCGCTTTCGAGGCGCGCTTCCTGGCCCCCGACCTCGGCAAACGCCGCACCTACGTTTCGACGAAGGCCGAGGCGATCCTCGGCCGCCCGCTGCGTCCCCTGGAGGATGCGGTCACCGCGGCGGGGGAGAGTCTTCTTCGTTACGGTCTGGTTTAGGCAAGGCCAGGGCTCTGCCTGGACCCGCTCAAGGCTCAGCCTCGAGAATCCATTTGTCTGTTTACGTGAGCGCGGGCTTGAGCCTGTGCATCTCGGCCAGCGAGGCTTCCAGCGTGTCGGAGAGTTCCTTCGCGTGCCTCGGCCATGCGGCCGATGCGTCCAACGTTGCTTTCTCGAAATGTTTTGCCGACTCGGTGAGGCGATGGAAGCCGAACATCCCGGCGCTGCCGGCGAGGATGTGGGCGGCTTCAGCCAGCTCGACCATGCTTGCTTCGCCGCCGTCCTGCAGTCGCGACCGCAGTCGCTCGCCCCGCTCGACGAGGACCTGCAGGTAGGTCGCGACGGCGCCAGGAGGCAGCAGCGCCGTGACCTGCTCGAAGGCGGCTCGGTCGCAGACGGACGCATCCGCCCGGTCCGAGGCGCCGCCGGCTTGCGGTTCGGTCAAGCGGGCGACCGCCGCCAGCAGGGCATCCTGGGCAAACGGCTTGACCAGATGGTCGTCCATTCCTGCACGTCGGCAATCCTCGATCTGCTCGGCGAAGGCCTGCGCCGTCAGGGCAAGAACCCGCACGCGTCCGCGAGCGCCCGGCAGCCGGCGGATGCGGCGGGTGGCTTCCAGCCCGCTCATGCCGGGCATGCGCACGTCCATCAGCACGATGTCGTAGTCGGCGGCGCCTGCGGCCTCGATCGCTTCCGCACCGGTCTCGGCGCAGGTCACCGCATGGCCGGCGGCGCGCAGGAACGAGCCGGCGATATCGCGGTTCATCGGCATGTCGTCCACCACGAGGACCCGCAGCGAGCGCGCCGGTCGCGCACTCGCCTCGATCGCCTTCGTCGCCGCGACCGCGTCGGGCGCCACCACGGGCAGCTCCAGGGAGAACACGCTGCCGCCGTCGGGACGGTCCTCGTACTCGATGCGGCCGCCCATCAGGGCGGCCAGTCTGGCGGAGATCGCGAGGCCCAGGCCGGTGCCTTCCACCGGATCGATACCGGCGTTCAGCCGCTTGAAGTCGTTGAACAGGAGGTGCCTGGTATCGGCCGGCACGCCGGGACCCGTGTCGAGCACCTCGAAGCGCAACATCGTGTCTGCCGGAGCGTGCAGGCGCAGCGTCACGCGGCCCTGCTCGGTGAACTTGACGGCGTTGCCGAGCAGGTTCAGCAGGATCTGTCGCAGACGGGTCGGATCGGCGGCGAGGCGGGTCGGCGTGCCTGCGGCGGCCTGCATGTCCAGCGCCAGCCCCTTGGCGGCGGCGATGCCGCGAACGACGTTCAGGCAGGTCTCGGCGACGTCGCGCGGGTCGACCTCCGCCACCTTCAGCTCGACGCTCGCCGCTTCGATCTCGGAGAGATCGAGCACCCGGTTGATCATGTCGAGCAGATGCTGCCCCGCCTCCAGCATCGCGTCGAGGCGGGCGGATTGCACCGGCTCGAAGCGTCCCTCGTTGCGCAGCAGCTGCGCGTAGCCGAGGATGGCGTTCAGCGGCGTGCGCAGTTCGTGACTCATGCTGGCGAGGAAGCGCGACTTCGCCAGGCTGGCCTGATCCGCCAGGATCTTGGCCTTGGCGAGATGCCGGGACATGCGCTCGAGCTGAGTGTTGGTCGTCGCCAGGTCCTGCGCCCGCGCCTCGAGCTCGGCCTCATGGCGGCGTCGCCCGCTGATATCGCGCGAGACCGATACGAAGCCGTCGATGGCACCGCTGGCAGGATCGCGCAACAGGCGCCGGGTGCTCTCCAGCCAGACCTCGCCGCCGTCGGCGCCGATGACGCGAAAGCTCATCGCCTCCTGCTCGATCACGCCGGTCAGCATCCGCCGGACCGACCGGCGCACGCTTTCCTGGTCGTCCGGATGGATCAGGGACGGTATCGCGGAGCCGATCAGCTCGGCCGGGCGGACGCCGAGGATGCGCTCGACCGAGGGCGACACGTAACGGAGCGTCCCGTCCGCGTTGACCCGTGCGACGACATCCTCGGCATGCTCGGCGAGCAGGCGGAAGGTCGCTTCGCTCTCCTGCAGACGCGTCACGAAGCGGCGCAGCACCAGGCCCGCGAAGCCCAGCGCCGCGGCACCGGTCACGAACCCGCCGAGGCTCAGCAGGTCCATGACGATCAGGGTCCGGTCGATCACCCGCCGTCGCTGCTGCAGACGCCGCTTCTCCTCGGCGTGCATCTGCTCCAGCGTCGCGGTGATGCGGACCATGAGGCGCTGGCCGACATCGCTCAGCACCACCCGTCTGGCGGCGGCCTCGTCGAAGGCACGGCGGAGGCGGATCGTTTCCGCCAGCTCGGCAAGCTTCGCGTCGACCACCGGGTCGAGCGCGCGGTCCAGCGCGCGCTGGTGCTGGTCGTCGCGGGTCAGACGGCGCAACTCGGCGCGAAGCGACGGCAATCGCGCCACCGCGTCGTCATGCGGCAGAAGATACGCGGGCTTGCCGGTCAGCAGGTAGCCTCTCTGCCCGGTCTCCGCGTCGCGAACGGCGATGCCGATCGCTTCCAGGGTCTCGACCATGCTGAGGCTATGCCGAACCGAGACGCGCTCGTTCTGGAGCAGGGTCGCCTGGCGGACACTGACCACGCCGATGCTGACGAGCAGCACGACGAGGCCGCCCAGAGCCAGCAGTATCGGACCGAAGCGCCGGAGCAGCGATGTCCGCACCGGGTTGGCGGTCATCGTCATCGTGCAGGGGGTGCCTTCTCGGTGGCCAGGTGCCGGGTCACCGTCGCGAGCAGGCTGGCGACGTCCTGCGGCTTCGGCACGACCTCGTCGAAGATGTCGCCGACCCTGGCTTGCTGCCGGACCAGGTTCTCCGTGTCGGCGGTCAGTCCGATCATCCTCGGTCGCGTCGCACTGCTGCTATCGAGGATCATTCTGGCGGTGGTCAGGCCATCCATGTGCGGAAGCCGGTAATCGAGGAGCACGAGATCGAAGGCGCCAGTGCTCGTCAGGCGAACCGCCTCCATGCCGTTGGCGGCGGTCTGCACGTCGTAGCCGCGACATTCGAGGATCTGGCGCAGCGCCATCTGCTGCATGGCGTCGTCCTCGACCACCAGGATGCGGGGCGCGGCGGCATGCCGGGCGGCCTCGAGGTCCGCATCGCCGCACGGCGAGCGGGTCGATACCGCGCATATGCGAGCGGCGACGCGGTTCCTGGCCAGACGGATGCCGCTCTCGATGCTGAACACCAAGTTGACCATCGGGCTCGGCTTGGCGAGGATGTCGTCGAACGGATAGGCAGCCTCCGAGGCGCTCCGCATGATCTCCAGGGGGGCACCGGTCAGCGCGATCAGGGCGGGCTCGCCGGCCGAGCCGAGATCCCGGATCAGCCGGGCGACGGCCAGACCGTCCATCTCGCGCATATGGTAGTCGACCAGCAACAGGTCGTACGGGTTGTCTCGCGCCATGCGCACGGCGTCGAAACCGTCGCCTGCCGTATCCACGATGTAGTCGTACTGGCCGAGCAGGAGACTCAGGACATCCCGCTGGATCGGGTCGTCATCGACGAGGAGGATCCGGATCGCAGAGGCATCGGCGGAAGTCTCGTCAAGACACTGCATCGTCGTTCTTCCGGCCCGTCAACCGGCGACATCATCGTTACCATAACGGCATAAATCAAGCTTCGTATGGTTCCCGTCATGGCGTGTCAAGCCAGGAGACAAGGCTGAGCTACGCCCATTGACAATCTCATTGAGACGACCGGATTCTCAAGGCTGAGCCTTGAGCGGGTCCAGGGCAGAGCCCTGGCCTTTCCTGGGCACGTTCAAAGTCGTTCGATATCGTGAAGATCATTGCATTCGGGAGGCGCACCGCCATGGCTGTCCACGATCTCGTCCGCGAAGCCGCACCGCTCGACCGGGGGCTGCCGCGGGGCTGCACCTTCGAGGCCGCCGACTGGGAGATCCTGGCGCGGTACTGGTATCCGGTGGCGCTGGCGCGCGACCTCGGCGACAAGCCGCTCGCGGCCACGCTGCTCGACGAGAAGCTGGTCGTCTATCGCGCCGACGGGCGGACGGTGGTCGCCGGGGACATCTGTCCGCATCGCGGGACGCCGCTGAGCATGGGCAGCCAGGCCGAGGGCGGCGTGGTGTGTGCCTATCATGGCCTGCGTTTCGGTGCCGACGGACGCTGCAACCATGTTCCGGCGAGTCCGGACCAAACGATCTCCGACCGGATGCGGGTGCGGACGTATCCCGTCGCCGAACGGTACGGGCTGGTCTGGACGTGCCTGCGCGCCGACCAGGCTGACGCACCCGCGATCTGTCCGATGCCGCACTGGGAGGAGCCCGCCTTCCAGCAGATCGTCTGTCCGACCATCGACATCTTCGCGTTCGCCGGCCGGCAGATGGAGGGCTTTCTCGACGTCGCCCATTTCGGCTTCGTGCACAGCGCCACCTTCGGCGATGCGAACAACACGAAGGTGCCGCCCTACAAGCCCGAGCGCACGGAGGAAGGCTTTCGCGTCGACTACCGGAGCAGCGTCGGCAACTATCCGATCGGGGCCGCCGATCGCGGCAGGCCCGGGTTCGAATGGCTGCGCCGGTTCCACTGCTTCCTTCCGTTCACCGCGACGCTCACCGTGCACTTCCCGGACGATGGCCGGCTGGTCATCATGAATGCGGCCTCCCCGGTCTCGGCGCGGGTGACCCGCCTGTTCGCGCCGATCGGACGCAACTTCGACACGACCCGGCCGGTGCAGGAGGTCTACGACTTCAACCGTCGCGTCTTCGAAGAGGACAAGGCGATCGTCGAGTCGCAGATGCCCGAATGTCTGCCGCTCGACTTGATGATGGAAGCGCACATCCCGGCCGACCGAAGCTCCGTCGCCTATCGTCGCGGGCTCAGCTCGATGGGTCTGAGCCGCTTCTTCACGGCCTGAGAGCGCCGGCCGGTTACGCGATGGACCTTTGTTCCAGCCTGCCCTACCAGGGGGTATCGCCTCTGCCGGAGACAAGACATGGTCCGCGCCGTCGCCGGGCATGACCGGGGACCGCCGACCGGCGATCCCGGCGCGAACCCGCTGACGCGCAAGCTTTCGCATTTCGTGCCGCTGTCGATGTCGGACCGCGTCGTCCTCGACGGTCTGACGGGAGCCGAGGAGCAGTTCCAGGCGAACGTCGACATCGTCCGCGCAGGCATGGCGCCGCGATCGCTGTTCCTGGTCAAGGCCGGCATGGCGATCCGCTACCGCGGCTTGCCGGACGGAGGCCGCCAGATCATGACGTTCCTGATCCCCGGCGACCTGTGCGGCCTGCACGTCTTCCTGCTCAAGGCGATGGACCATTCGATCGGCACGATCACGCCGATGCTCGTGGCGCCGATCCCGCGGGAGACCGTCATGCACGTCTTCGCGTCCCGGCCACGGGTGTCGGCGGCCCTGTGGTGGAGCTCGCTCCAGGAGGAGGCGATCCTGCGCGAACGGATCGTCGCCCTCGGGCGACGGGATGCCCGTGGCCGTGTCGCCTACCTGCTGTGCGAGCTGTTGTGGCGGCATGAAGCGGTCGGCCTGACCGAAGGCGACGTGTTCCGGCTGCCGCTGACGCAGACGGAGCTGGGGGACGCACTCGGCCTGACCCCGGTCCACGTGAACCGGGTGCTGAGGGAGTTCAGGGAGCGGCATCTCATCACGATAGAGCGCAAGATGCTCTGCCTGCTCGATGTCGCGGCACTGCAGCGGCTCGCCTCGTTCGACAAGGACTACCTCAGTCTGGGCGGCACCACGAAGGAGGTTGAATCGTATTTCGACATGCTCGAGCGGCAGCGAGGCCGCCGGCGTTCCCGGGCGCGGGCGAAATGTTTGCCGGATCGTGAAGCCGGATCGCGGGATGGCGTTACGGACGTATGACGGACAGGATCCCGAGGCAGCGAGCGGATCGGACACAGCTCCAGCAGATCATCGTCGGTCTGACCGAGGGCGTCATCATCGTCAATCCGGACCAGACCATCGCGTGGGCCAATGAGGCCGCGCTGGAGATGCACGGCATCAGATCGGTGGCCGAACTCGGCCATACGGTGACGGAATATCGTGCGCGCTACGAGCTGCGCTATCGCAACCAGCACAAGCTTCCGGCCGGCAACTACCCGCTCGATCGTCTCGTCAGCGGCGAGGCGTTCAGCGAGGTCGTGGTCGAGGTCAAGCGAGCCGGCGCCGACAAGCACTGGGTGCATCAGATCCGCAGCCTGGTGCTGACCGATCCGCATGGCCGTCCGGACTGCCTCGTCCTGGTGCTGGACGACCAGACCGAGCGCTTCAGCGCCGAGGAGCGGTTCGAGAGCATGTTCGCCGCCAACCCGGCCCCGGCCATCATCGCCCGGCTGTCGGACATGCAGTACATCAAGGTCAACCAGGGTTTCCTGGAGATGACGGGGTACGCACGGGACGGCCTGATCGGCCGGACGGTGCCTGAGATCGACGTCCTCGAGGGCGCCACCGACCGCGATCTGGCGGGGCGGCGGTTGCGCGCCGGCGCCACCATCCCGCAGATGGAAGCATGGCTGCAGGTGGCCGACGGCAGCACCAGGAGCGTCATCGTCGCGGGCCATCCGATCGAGATCGGCGATGCGGCGTGCATGCTGTTCAGCTTCGTCGATCTCAGCTTTCGCGAGCATGCCGAGCGTGCGCTGCATCACAGCGAGGCGCGCTTCGCGGCGGCCTTTCGCATGGCACCGGGTCCGATGGCGATCATCAGTCTCGACGGATTGCGGCTGGTCGACGTGAACGACGCCTTCGCTGCGGCCACGGGCTGGCAGCGAGAGGAGCTGATCGGACGCCCGGAGAGCGAAATCGGCCTGTGGAGCGGCCGCCCGGGCGAGGACCTGTCGCGCCTGATCCGGCAGACCGGCCACCTTTCCAGCATCGACGTGCCGGTCCGGGCCAAGGACGGGTCCGGCACGAACTATCTGCTGTCTGCGGAGACCGTCACGATCGATGGCGAAGCCTGCGTGCTCACCGTGATGCTCGACATCAGCGAGCGCAAGCGGACCGAAGCCGAGCTGCTGGTAGCGATCGAGGCGGTGATGCAGGACACCTCCTGGTTCGGACAGAGGATCGTCGAGAAGCTCACCAGCCTGACCAGGCGGGACGCGGCAGGCTCAGGGCTTAAGGTGGGAGAACTGACCCCGCGAGTGCGAGACGTGCTCGGCCTGCTGGCACAGGGCCTGTCGGATCAGGACATCGCGACGAGATTGGGGATCAGCCGAAACACGATCCGAAATCACGTATCCGCCATCTACGCGAAAGCGGGCGTCCATCGACGCGCCGCCCTCGTGGTGTGGGCGCGTGAGCGAGGGCTCGGCATCTCGGAAAAAGTCCAATCGAAACAGTGTGCAACGAAGCACCGACGCCGGGCCTAGTGCTGCTGTCACGACGGCCTAGTGCAGAAACCGCTAACCTAGATCAGTAAATACGTTTTGCTTCGGTAACTAAACGGATCAGGCGCCGTCCTTGCCCTGCCTCGATACACTCCCTAGTTCTGCCGCGATCATAGAGACATCCCGTTGATCAGAGTGGAGATGGCCGATCATGGGAGACGATCACGTGGCGGATGCCGGCAAGAAAATATCAGGGTCGATCAAGGAAGCGATCGGCAAGATCACCGGCGACGAGAAGACCGAGGCGGAAGGTGCCGCGGAAAAGCGCGGCGGCAAGCAGCCAGTCCGCGATACGTTGAAAGACTGATTTTGCAAAAGCAGGAAACGCCAACGTCTCCGTCCGAGGACCTCGACGTCGGTCCGTTGGATCGATCCCTGCCGCATCTGCAGGAAAACGTCATTATTCCCTTGCACGCGGAGGACGTTCTCGTCTCGCGCCGGACGCGTGAGACCGCAACGGTGCGCATCGCTACCGAGACCAGGAACCGCGAGCACCAGGTCGACGAGGACCTGGCACAGGAGAGGGTCGTCATCGAACGCATCCCGTTCGGTCACGTCATTGCTTCCGTCCCTCCCGTGCGTGAGGAAGGCGACACCACGATCATGCCGGTCGTGGAGGAAGTCGTCGTCATCGAACGCAGACTGGTGCTCAAGGAAGAGGTGCACATCCGGCGCATCCGGACCGTCAAGCATCACCGCGAGACGGTCCTGGTCCGCGAACAGCAAGCAACCGTTACGCGGACACCGATCGACGAGTCGTAATCTCGCCGCGGTCCGTTACCGGACGGACGAGATCGTTTAGCAAAATGAAGGATCATGGAAAATGAGTATCGAAACCATCGTTGCCGTCTACGATACGCCCGCTCATGCCGAGCTGGCCGTCAGCGACCTCAAGCAGGCGAACGTGCCTGCCGACGCGATTTCCGTCCACGCTGGAGCATCCGCCGATGCGAACGCGACCCCGGCCGCTCCGCGCGAGCAGGGCTTCTGGAAGAACCTTTTCGGCGGCGAGCCGGACCATGACACGACCGTGTACGAGCGCAGCGTGCAGAGCGGTTCCACGGTCGTGACCGTCAAGGCTCCGGCCGAGCATGTCGCCAGTGTCTCGCGCATCCTCGAGTCGCATGACCCGATCGACATCAACGAGCGCGCGGCCAGCTATGGCGCCGTCGCCGGAACAACGACCACGACGACGCGCGAGACGACGGGTGTCGTGGCCGCCCCCATGCAGGCGGCTCCCGCTACCTCCGGCGAGCAGGTCATCGCGCTCTCCGAGGAGCAGATCGCGGTCGGCAAGCGTCTGGTGGATCGCGGCACGACTCGGGTTCGCCGGTTCGTCGTCGAGACGCCGGTCGAGCAGGATGTCACGCTGCACTCCGAGCATGTCTCGATCCAGCGACGCGCGGCGACGACGGGCGCAGATGCCGCCGCCTTCACCGATCGCGTGATCGACGTCAAGGAGACGGACGAGGCGGCGGTGGTCGGCAAGACCGCGCAGGTGCGCGAAGAGGTCGTCATCCAGAAGCAGGCCACCGATCGCGTCGAGACGATCCACGACACCGTTCGTCGCGAGGATGTCGAGATCGTCAAGGAGCCCGCCGGCACCACACAGACCACGACGACGCCGGTAATGCCGACGGCACGCCCGAAGATCTAGCCTTACGTCACGCTGCCCCGGGACCTTCAGGTCCCGGGCAACGTCCATACGCGACAGAATGACGGCCTGCATGGGGTATTTTCTGCCTCGGCGACGTAGCGGAGAAACTCATGTCAGCGAACGTCTACAACGATCCCTCGATGCGTCGAACCGGCGTGGTTGAGACGAGCACGACCGTCATCGGCGCCGGACCCCACACGCATCGACGGATTTCCTGGGCGGCGATCTTCGCCGGCGTCGTGCTGACGGTCGTGATCCAGCTCATGCTGAGCCTGCTCGGAGCCGGGATCGGGCTCGGAACCGTCAACGTCAATGCGGGCAGCACGCCGGACGCCAGCAGCCTCGGCATCGGCGCCGGTGTATGGTGGGTCGTCAGCAGCTGCATTGCCCTGTTCTGCGGCGGTTACGTCGCAGCTTGGCTGGCCGGCATCGAGATCCGCTTCGACGGTTTCCTGCACGGGGTCATTGCCTGGAGCATCGCCAGCATCCTGACGATCTATCTGTTGAGCTCGGCCGTCGGCAGCATCATCGGCGGCGGCTTCAGCGCGCTGGGTGGCGTGGCCTCCGCGGCCGGAAGCGGCATGAAGGATACGGCGCAACCGCTGGTGCAAGCGGCCGGCGTCTCGCCGGACATGTTGCAGCAGCAGGCGCGGGCATACGTGCAGCCCACCGACACCGATCCCGCGACGATGAACGCGCAGGATGCCCAGAAGGAAGTCGCGCGCAACCTGACCATCTATGCCCGGGACGGCGCGGACGCACCCGCCGCCAAGGAGCGGATCATCTCGATCATGGCCGCGCAACAGCACGTCAGTCATGACGACGCCGCCAAGCGCTTCGATGATGCGCAAGCCAAGCTGACACAGACCAAGGACCAGGCCGTGCAGACCGCGAAGAATGCCGCGGACACCAGCGCCGCAGCGGCATCGAAGACGTCGTTCGCCGCCTTCGGTGACCTCCTGCTCGGCGCGATCGCTGCGGCGATCGGCGGTGCGCTCGCCGTGCAGCGGCGCGTGCGCGTATCGGAGCGGACGGTCGGCTGATCGTGGCACGCCGCCCGGACACCGGTCCCGACGCAATCGCCTACCACTTTCCCTGAAAGAGCCAACCTCCGGGTTGGCCACGAATGTCTACAAGGACACCGACGATGAAGACCGCCTCGCTCACCTTCGCAGCCATGCTGCTCGCAACTGCGGCCTCGGCGCAGACGACTGTGCCAGCCTCCAATCCCAACGCTCCGCCAGGAGCCACCTCCAATGCCCCCCAGGCCGGCGTCAACCCGAGCACGGGTACTACGTCCACCACCGGCATGATGGACCGAAACACCGGTGCAGCCGCAGCCAGCGGCGACCGCAATCAGGCCGTCACCACCACCGGAGCCAACGCGCCGCAGCCGGCGCGGGGCGCCAACTCCTTCAGCCAGGGTGAGGCAAGACGCCGCATACAGAGCGAGGGCTACCAACGCATCACTAGGCTTCACAAGGATGAAGGCGGCGTCTGGCGCGGCAGGGGCATGAAGGACGGTCAGCAGGTCAAGGTCTGGCTCGACTACAAGGGCAATATCGGCAGCAGCAACACCTGATTACCGGCTGCACGCAGTCGCTCAGCAGATCTCAAGGAGGCCGACATGGCCACACGTACTTTCACCCACCTCTATGACAACTACAGCGCGGCCGAGCAGACCGTGCAGGCACTGGAAACGGCAGGCGTTCCGCACTCGGACATCAGCATCGTCTCCAACAATGCGGATAGCCAGCGCATGCCGGGCTCGGCCGGCGCTACCGGTGCCGCCGACGAGACGCGTGCCGGAGCCGGTGCTTCCACCGGCACCCTGGTCGGCGGCGGCGTCGGCTTGCTGACGGGTCTCGGCATGCTGGCAATTCCCGGGGTCGGTCCGGTCGTTGCGGCCGGCTGGCTGATCGCCACCCTGACCGGTGCCGGCATCGGTGCTGCCGGAGGCGGCTTGCTGGGATCGCTGGTGCATGCCGGCGTCTCCGAGGAGCAGGCACATACCTATACCGAGGGTGTGCGTCGTGGCGGCACGCTGGTGACCGTCCGCGGCGACGAGAGCCAGGCGACGCGGATCGAAGCCGTACTGGCGGGACGCATGCCGGCCGCGGTCGACATCACCGCACGTCGTACCGCCTATCAGACGGACGGCTGGGAGAAGTTCGAGGAGACGGCTCCGCATTACACTGCCGACGAGGTCGCTGCCGAGCGCACGCGCCGCCTCTAGACCATCGTCCGGACCGGAGCGGATTCCGTGAGCGAAGGCGAACGGAAGCCGATCCGGTTCGCGTAGACCGCCGCACGACGCATCGAAGGAGGGCCGGCATGAGCGACAAGAGCACCACGGATGCCATCGGCAAGGGCGCTGCCGGCCTGCAGGCAGCGGGAGAAGCCGTGCTGCAAGTCGGCGAACAGGCCAGGCAGTCGGGTATGCAGGCAGCGGGCCAGGCACGGGAATTGGGCCACGAGGCAGCGGATCGGGGCGCGTCACTGGTAACGGATGTCCGGGCACGAGCCGAGAGCGCTGCCGAAAGCGGCAAGAACTCCCTCGCCGATCAGCTCGAGGACGTCGCCAAGGCGGTGCATCGTTCCGGTGCGCAGCTGGAGGGTCACCAGGACTGGGCGGCTCATCTCGTCGAACGGGGCGCCGCCGAGCTCGGCACGCTGGCCAACACGCTCCGGACCAACGATCTGCGCGGCCTCATGGGCGGATTGCAGGACTTGGCGATGCGGCAGCCGGCGCTGTTTGCCGGCGCGTCGCTGGCAGCGGGTTTTGCGCTGGCGAGGGTCGGACGCCTGGCGGTAGCCGGCGCGTCGAAGGATGACCTGCCGACGATGCCGGAGGTGAAGCTTGGACGCTAACCCGCAAGGTCATGGCGACGGCCTGGGCACGATCCTCGGCAGGATCGTGAACGACCTCCAGGAACTCGTTCGCGGCGAGATCAGGCTGGCGCGCGCGGAACTCGACCAGAAGCTTCAGTCAATCATCATCGCAGCGATCTTCCTGCTCGGCGGCGCGCTGCTCGCGTTCGCCGGGCTGGTGGTGTTCCTGCAAGGCATTGCCGCGGCGCTTGCGCTCCTGCTATCGACCTGGGCGGCGTCCCTGATCGTCGGGATCGTCATCGTGCTCGTGGGCGGCGCCTTCGCGTGGCTCGGCCTCGGCAGGCTTTCGCTGAAGACCCTCGCGCCGGATCGAATGTCAGCCAGCCTGCGCAAGGATGCGCAAATCGTGAAAGAGCACGTCTGATGTCCACCAAGCTGTCCGAGATCGGTCGCATCGAGGAGGGGCTCGATGCGACCAGGGAGAAGCTCAGCACCCATATCGCCGAGTTGCAGGACAGGCTCTCGCCAGGTCAGGTGCTCGACGAGGCAATGACGTATTTCCGCGGCAAGCAGGGTGCCGAGTTCGGGCGGAGCCTGATGGAAAACGTACGCGCCAACCCACTTCCGGTCGCGGTCTCCGGGATCGGCTTGGCATGGCTCATGGCGTCCAGCCCGCGTGGCGGCACGACAGCGCCGGCCAATGCCCCGAGAGGCACCAGTCGGGTGCAGGTCTATCACGGCTCGCCGGATTTCGGTCTGGACAGCCATGCGGCGATGACGGCACGCATTCGCGGTGCAGAGCAGGGCATCATGCATGAGGCGGGCGAGCCCGGCCACGTTCACGCGGCTCGTCTTGATGTGGCGCGCGGCGAGGCGATCGGCGTGGTCCGGGAGGCAAACGATACCCAGGCAAGTTACAGTCAACGGATCAGAGACACGCTCGACGCCGCGCAGCAGGCGGCCGGTCGTGGGGCCCATGACCTGCGAGATCAGGTCGGCGGCATGGCCAGCTTCGTGGGCACTTCGATGCAAGGGGCTGCACACAGTGTCGGCGATGCGGCGCAGCGTAGCAGGAACGGTGTGGCGCAAGGCGGCCACGCTGCCGGAAGCATCGCCGCGACGCTCGCCGGAAGCCCGGTACTGCTCGGCGCACTCGGACTGGCTGCCGGCGCATTGCTGGGCGCCCTGCTGCCGCAATCGGACCAGGAGGAAGACGCTCTCGGCGGTCTTGCCGCCCAGGCAAGGCAGACCGCCCGCGGCTTGGCACAGCGAGCGGCGGACACCGGAGGCGATGTCGCGCAGACGGTGATCGACCAGGGCCGCGATAGCGCGCAGACGCATGGGCTGACGGACGGCAAGAGCCCCGGCAACCTGCTGGATGACGCCATGAGCGGCAAGCTGGCCGACGACGCCAGGCAAGTGGCGTCGGACGTCCTGCATGCTGGCGACGAGGCTGTTCGTCACGGCGCACTTGGAGCGGCTCCGGATCCTGCAAGATCACACTGACATCTGGCGGCTCGTGCGGAGCGAGCCCGCTGTCGGCACTTGGCAAAAAGGAGTTTTAGGATGGGTCTTCTTGATTCTGTTATCGGCAGCTTGATGGGCAGCGGCGGAAGCGCCGCTCCGATGGGCGGCGTGCTGACGAGCCTGCTCGGCGGCGGCGGTCAGGCCGGCGGCGTCGGCATGGGCGGCCAAGGCATGGGAGGGGGCCTGGGCGGCCTGGTTTCGAGTTTCGAACAAGCCGGTCTGGGACACATCGCCCAGTCCTGGGTGGGCAACGGGCCCAACCAGCCAGTGTCTCCGCAGCAGCTTCAGGGCGTCTTCGGCCAGGATCAGGTGCAGAACATGGCCAGCCAGGCGGGCATGCAGCCGAACGACTTCCTGTCCCAGCTCAGCCAACACCTGCCCAACGCCGTCCACGGCATGACACCGGGCGGCCAGATGCCGGACGAGGGTGCGGTCTCAATCTAGGCTTCATCGCTGATCCGCAGCTTCGTTCCGCGACGAAGGGCAGTCATCCCGTACGAACATTATCTGCAATGATTCGACCGCCCCTGGCGGGATCGGTCGGCTCCGGAGGTGGCAGCGTGGACGTATCTACTCCGATCCTGCCGACGCACATCGAAGAGACGATCCGTTCGATCGCGGAACTGCATGCGGCTCATCATCGAGATGCTACATCGATGCAACGTCTTGTCGACCGGATCACTGCCTTCGTTGGACGTCCACGCTTCGTAGGGATCCTCTCCGCGGCCGTCTTCCTCTGGGTTGCCGTCAGCCTCGTCGTCATCTTGCTTGGCTACCGGTCGCCGGACCCGCCGCCATTTGCCTGGCTAAGCGACCTCGTCACACTTACCGCTCTCTACATAACGGTTCTCATCCTGGCGACGCAGAGACGGCAAGATCAACTCGCCCAGAACCGCGAGCAGCTGACGCTCGAACTCGCCGTCCTCAGCGAGCAGAAGGCTGCGAAGATCATCGAGCTGCTCGAGGAGCTAAGACGCGACAGTCCGTCCCTGCGTAACCGTGTAGATGCGGAAGCGGACGCGATGTCGGTCCCGGCCAACCCGCAAGCGGTGCTGGAGGCCATCAAGGAGACACATGCCGAAGCCGAGCTCCTCGATGGAACCGGCGATCCTCCATTGCCATTGGCGCAAGGCGCCACGGCCTTGCAGGCTGGATAGAAAGTTCCATGACCGTTCGGGAACCGGAGGATCGAAGTGGCGCGCTGCCGAAAGCTCGACTTCAGAGATCTTGTCACGAACAGCTGCACTCCCAGGACCGGGCCTTGAGCAGGTCCAGGGTTGAGCCCCGATCTTGAAGGCCGAATGGAAGGCTGCTCGGTATCCGGCTCTGCACTACAGTTATGTTCGTGAGGTCGCCAGGTTCAAGAGTCTGTCAGCCGGCAACCTGAGTAGCACGAGCAGCTTACTAGTACCGCGCAGTTCTACTGCTGCATTTCTTAGGAGTTTTGTCATGCCGCAATTCGACGCCACCATCAAGCATATCAAAGATGGCGTGAAGAGCTTTACGATCTCTGCCGCCACCAAGAATATCGAGGGCTGGGAAGAGACGCTCGGAAAGCTCGATGCGCCTGGGGCGAAGGCCATCGTTCGTGATCTCGAAAGCCTCAAGAAGCATCTTCATGCCAAAGAGCTCGATGGCGCGGCAATCCAGAAGCTGGTTGCCAAGCTGGGCAAGGAAACCATCACGCTTGCCGGCAAGTCCGATAGCAAGAATGCCGAAAAAGCGCATGCCCTCGGCGAAGCGCTGACGGTAGCTGCCGACGAGGTCGAACCGGCAAAATCGGCCTAGTGTCCTGAGCCTGAAGTCTTTCAGACTTCAGGTTCTAATTGGACACCAGCCAAAACAACAAGATAGCGTCCTGCTTCCGAAATTCAGGAGCGAATTTCGGAGGCAGGATACTAGGACGCTCTCATGCCGACGGCCTGCAAGGTTGACTGCTGGCAGAAAAGGCTGGGCGTCCCCTGGCCTTTCCGTGGCTACGTGATCTGCTCGATCGAACGGGTCAGTGCCTGCGCCCTGGAGTGTCCAGTAGAGGCGTCCAGCACGTAGCTTCGGGTCAAGGGCAGGGATTTCCGGCTCGGCGACAATTGAATCTGGAACACCGCCTCCTTGTCGCGCCGGAACGCGAGTTCGGCGCCGGTCAGACAGACTTCGAACATCCGGCAGAACCGCACATCCCCGAGCGCTCGATCGCCGGAACCCCTTCGCTCAACGCGGGTGAGTAGCCGCCCATCCTGAGCCTTCGAGGCCAGGGCTCCGCCCTGGACCCGCTCAAGGCGGAGCCTTGAGAATCCATCTGTCTAGCCGAACATGAGGTTGGCGGCGGTAACGTGGGTGTCGCCGGTGAAATGGATCGGCGTCTAGTTGTTGATGCCGGTGCCGGCCGACAGGACTAGGCCGCCGGCGCCCGGGGCGAAGTCGATGCCGGTGATGGTGAGAGGAGCCGAGAGCGTGCTTGCCCCTTTGATGGACAGGCCGGAAGCCCTTGCCTTGGACGGGTCACGCGCGATTGTGCGCCTGAGGCAGGTCGGCGACGCAGCGGAAGCCGATATGCACCGAGGCGGTATCGATCATCTGCGGCTGGCGCGCCGCTGGGCGGTAGCGCTGGCAGTAGTTCTCCGCGCAGAGGAACGAGCCGCCTTTCAGCACCTTGCGGGGGATGCGGATTTCAGGCTGGTCGAGGTCATAGCTGTCCTCGGGCGGGACGCAGCAGGAGGACGGCTGCGCCGCGCTCGGCACGGCGTGATACCAGCTGTCGGTCCACTCCCAGACATTGCCGATCATGTCGTAGAGCCCGTAGCCGTTGGGCGGGAAGCTGCCGACGCGGGTGGTGCGCGCGCCCCTGGGCTTCAGGTCCTCGTCGGGGAAGCGGCCAAGCCAGGTATTGGCCATCCGCCGGCCATCCGGCATCCATGTCTCGCCCCAGGCGTAGGTCGCGCCGACCAAGTCGCCGCGCGCTGCCCACTCCCACTCGGCCTCGGTCGGCAGGCGCTTGCCGGCCCAGCGCGCATAGGCGAGGGCGTCGGCATGGGCAACGCAGGTGACGGGATGGTCCAGACGGCCGGCGAACACGTTGTCCTTGGCCTCCGGACGCCGCCAGCAGGCGCCGGCGACGTAACGCCACCAGCTATGCACGCCGTCCGGACGCGTCCGGGCGCGGGGCGGCGTGAAGACCAGGGCACCGGGCCGCAGCCGTCTGGGCTCGACTCCAGGATAGGCGGCGGGATCAAGCGGCCTTTCGGCCACCGTCACGTAGCCGGAAGCCTTCACGAACCGGGCGAACCACCGGTTGGTGACCGGGGTGCGGTCGATCCGGAACGGACCCACCGCCACCTGCCGCACCGGACGCTCCTCGGGATAGTGGCCAGGCGAACCCATGACCAGGAGGCCGCCCGGCACCTCGGCCACATCCTCGTCCAGCGTCGCGGTGGCGCCCATGCCTTCAGTCGACCGAGCCGTAAAGCGGCGGCGAGGTGAGGGTCAGCTCCACCTTGTCGATCGTTCCGGAGAAGGTCTGGGGCCGGCTGGGACTGACCGGCGAGCCCTGGGGAACTCCCACGCTCAGGGTCGACGAGCCGTAGAAAGGCTCGTCGCTCTGAGGCACCTTGCCGCGAGCCGTCAGGTTTCCGTCAACGTATAGGGCGACCGTCCGCACCACATCCGTACCGAATTCACCCTGCGAGATCTCGGCCTTGATCTCGTGGGCGCCCTGCGGGATGGGGGTGGCCGACATCACGCGCGTCGTCCGGGCACCCTGCTCGACTTCGTAGATCAGCTTGCCGCCCTGCATGTACAACGCGAATCCGCGTCCGCGCATGCCGCTGCTGAACACCAGGCCGCGAGCCCGGCCATTCGGGAGATGGAGCCGCGCCGTGACCACGTGCGCGCGCTCGAAATCAGGGATGGCGTCCCAAGACAGGATTGGCGCATCCGGATAATAGACGAAGTGGCTCCGCCGCCAGGAGAGTGAGGGCATCTGCTCGAACCAGATGTGCAACTGGCCGGCAGGATAAACATCGTTACGTTTGGCCTCGATGTCGAACAGGCCGACCATCTGCCGCAGCTTGTCGGGGTTCGTCGCCGCCAGGTCGCGGGACTGGCTGAAGTCGTGGTCGATGTCGTAGAGCTCCCATTGTTGCGCCCCGGGCTGCGGTCCCTGTCCGACCCGACCCCAGGGCCGGGCGTAGTAGCGCAGCGAGGCCATCCAGCCGTCCTGGTAGATCGAGCGGGTGCCGAAGGTCTCGAAATACTGGACGTGGTGCGTCGACGGCGCGTCGGGCCTGGTCAGCGACGACGCGAACGAGGTTCCGGCCATCGGCAGCTGCTTGACGCCATTCAACGTGTGGGGCGGCGTATAGCCCAGGAGGTCGTATATCGTTGGGGCCACGTCGGTCACGTCGAGCCACTGGCTGCGCACCTGGTCGTTGTGCGTCGTGTGGCCGGGCCAGGAGATGACCAGCGGCTCGCGCACGCCGCCCAGATAGGCCGCCTGGCGCTTCATCCCGGGGAACGGCGTGTCGTTCATGAAGGCCCAGCCCGCCGCGGATCCGGCGATGTGGTCCGGCCCGGCCAGCGTGTCGAGATCGTTCAGGCGAAGCCTGGCGGCAGGCGCGGGCGCCGGGCAATCATCGCAGCCCTCGGGGCCGTCCTCCCCGCTGGAGCCGTTATCCCCAGCGATGAAGACGATCAGGGTGTTGCCTCCGTCGGGGCCGTGCCGGATGGCGTCCACCAGGCGTTCGACCTCATGGTCGGTCTGGGTCATGAAACCGGCCAGGATCTCCATCTGGCGTTCGGCAACGCGCTTCTCGTCGGGAGAGAGCGAACTCCAGGCGGGTAGCACCTTGTCGCGTGGGGTGAGCACCGCATCCGGCGGCACCAGGCCCCGCACCTTTTCACGCGCGAAGATGGCCGGCCGCAAGGCGTCCCAGCCGGCATCGAATCGGCCGCGATAGGGGATGATCCATTTGTCCGGCACCTGGTGGGGGGAGTGGGTCGCGGTCGTGGCGAAATACATGAAGTAGGGCGTCTCAGGGGCCAGCGTCTCGCGCGTGTGCAGCCAGCGGACGGCGTCGTCGACGAGGTCGGCCGTCAGGTTGTAGCCTTGTGCTGCAGTCGCCTTCGGCGCCACCGGCGTCGAACCCCGCCATAGCAGGGGTTCCCATGCCGAGGTGGTACCGATGGTACCGTAGAAATAGTCGAAGCCCAGGCCCATCGGCCAGTGGTCGAATGGGCCCGCCGGGCTCCATTCCCAGGCCGGGGTGTTGTGCCACTTGCCGAACGCCGCGGTGCCGTAGCCGAGCCGCCGCAGATGCTCGGCCAGGGAGGCCGCGCTCTTGGGCCAGATGCTGTTGTAGCCCGGCGCGTTGGCAGCGGTCTCGGGGATCTGCCCGAAACCCACTTGATGAGGATTGCGTCCCGACAACAATGCCGCGCGGGTGGGGGAGCAGATGGCGGTGACGTTGAAGCGGTTGTAGACGATTCCGGTCTTGGCCAGGCGCTCGAAGGCGGGGGTCTCGGCGAGACCGCCAAACATGCTGGTGGCGGCGAACCCGGCATCGTCCAGCAGGATGATGGCGATGTTGGGCCTGTGCGCCTCCCGCGCATCCGTAGAGGAGGCCGTGTCGGCCTTGGAGGCTGTCGGAGCCAGAGCGGCAGCGAACAGGGCCGCACCCGCCGAAGCCCAGAGCGAGGCGCGTCGGCGGCTTGCGCGCCGAGTCAACCGGCACAGGCAGGACGATGCCTTCAGAGCCGCCGAGAAACCTGCAACAGCCGATCGCCTCGTTACCATCGGATTCCTCGGAAGACACCCTCGTGTCCCGCGACCGTCTCCATCCAGCCGTACGGTCGCGAAGGCCAGGGCTCTGCCCTGGACCCGCTCAAGGCTCAGCCTTGAGAATCCACTTT
>CAXUCM010000003.1:0-7446 GCA_964249315.1 uncultured Acetobacteraceae bacterium
CGTCCAGACCGCCCGGGATCGTAACGTCGCACCATTGACAAATGCCGTCGTCGCCAGCAACGAGCTTACGTCACCGGCCATCGGGGTTGGCGCGGTGGGCGATCCCGTAAATGCCGGAGAGGCGAGTGGGGCAGCGTGCGGTAGCTTCACCGGGACGAAAGGGGCCGCGGGAGCCACGACGATCATCGATGACGTGATCGCGGTGCTGCCTGACGGGACCTCGATGAGCCAGAGCGGAACATTCCCGCTCGGCATCGCCACGCTGCTGGAGACCGTCAGGGCCACGCGCTGCTGCAATACGCTCGCCTGCGCTGCACCGCTGCCGCCTAAGCCGAACAGCGTCTGCTCCGGATTGGCGGCATTATAGTACGCGACGACCGCATTGCCGCCCGGTGCCTCTGCAACGCTCGCCGATACGAGAAAGGTCCCGGACCCTGCGACCGCGAGCGTGACCGGACTCGTATTGACGCCGACCTTGACCAGCGGGTCCCCGTCTGGAGGGAGGGACCCGACGAAGGTCCCATCGACGATGGTCGGGAAGCTGAGGCTGCCGGGGCCGATGACCACCGAGAGCCCCGAGCCGGGCGTGCAAGGCAGTCCATCTGCGTAGCCTTGATCATCGCCCACGACCATCTTGGTCAGGTAGCCGAAACCGATCATCGTGTTGCGTGATTGCAGGAGCTGATCCGTATCGAGCGGAACCGCACCGACATAGACGATTTGGCGATCCAATCTGATTACTCCAGGAAAACCGGTCCGAACCGGTCAGCCGCTTGAAGCCGTAACCGCCTCGTTCAGACGACCACCCAGGCAGGAGCCACGGAGGTCCAGGCGATCGTCGCAGCAGGGATCATCGACGCCACCACGTTCTCGACGTCGGCCGATACGAAGTTCGAAGGGCTTCCGCTCGGCGCAAGATCAAGGACGTCATCCTGTGCCCTGATGCCGAGCGCGCCGGCCGTCGGGATGTAGCTGGTCGGCGCCGTTCCGGGCTCGATCTGCCAGCACTGGGTGAACATGCGCAGCGTGCCGAGCGGCTCCTGGTTCGCGCTTGTAAGCGCAAAGCCCATACGGAGATTGCGACCGAGCATCGCCTGGGGCTGTATCGACGCACTCACCCGTTGCCAGCCTCCGAGCAGGGTCATGTCCACCGCGACGTAGACGACGCTCTCAGCATTGTTGAGGTCGCTGAGCATGAGCTCGACCTTGCCGAAACCGGATCCTGCGGGGATCATGATCCAGGCGGATCCGACGACGTTTGCGCCCGCTGCGGCCAGATCGATCGTCGGACCCATCACGCGTGTCCCGGCGAGACCTACGATCGCCAGTACCGCATCATCCGCAAGCACACCGGGCGTCGTCTCATCAACGAACCAGTTCACGGAAAACTCATTGCTCGCCGCGGGAGCCGCAAGGCCACTCCAGAGCCGGCTATCCTTGATAAGGTTGAAGCTTCTCGGTTCAAGCAACGGGCCGACGCACGCGCCATTCTCGAATAGCGGGCGCATCACGAACGCTGCTGCCGACTGCATCACTCCTGACTGATCGATAAACGTCGCGGAACTCTGACGTCTGCAGATCCTGCCGGGAGCAAAGCTCGCATAGGCCGGCACATCTAACAGGTACTGAAACGACAGCCTTCTGGACCCGTAGCGTAAGCCGAAGACGCCATACCCAAGACCACCGCCGAGGCTACCTTGGCCTATACCGGCGTAACCACCGCAATCCGCGCCCCGTCTCGGCTCGCAGATGAACGGCATTGCCGAGGTAAGACCAGTGACGGCCTGGACGACGTTCTCGCGTGTGCCCCGCTCGCTGATCAAACCCGTCAGGATACGTGCTCGGAAGCCGCTGTCGCTTTCCCCGCTCCGGCGTGGCAAAGCGGCGTCGAAGAAATCCGACGACATCATGTCCAGGAAAGACCCCGTCGCCGTTCCAACGCGCGTCTGTCCAACCACCATCTGCAGCAGCCCGAAGCAGAATGACCAGGCTGAACCAAGCCCGGCGAGCAGCCCGTCGAGCACTGGTGTTGCACTTGATGCCGGCAGTGGCGGCGAGGTCGGAAACCAGCCTGTCGGCAGCGTCGCGCGCAGACGTGTCGCCATATCGGCCGTTGTGCCGCTACCACTCGCGCCATCCAGGACGGACACCATGATCAACCTGCCACGGCGGTGACGGAGCCGGCGCGCACGACTGACCCGGGCTGACCGCCCAGATCGATCAACCCACCGTTCAGGGTCAGCGATACGACATTCACGACGTTTGAGGCCGCATCATAGGCCAGACCGGCAATCCGCGAATATCGCAGTGCCTGACCGACCGGCAACGCATCGATATACGTAACGATGGCGCCGTTCACCGCTACCTGAGCCTGATTGAACAGGCTTGCATCGGCAACCGTCAGGGTGATCACCACGTTCGCGATGAGCAGCTTCGGCGGATTGACGGAGAAGCTCGCGCCGATCGGCCGAACCTGATCGATCGCCTCGTAGATCGTCGACAGCAGTGATGCCGGCGGGTTTCCGCTCCCATCATCCACGATCACGTTGAAAAATCCGGGCAGCGACACGCCGGCTGCCGTCAGGTTTTCCTGGATTACGAAGCTCAGACCCTGCTGGACGGACGCGATCGCGTTCGCTGTCGCCTGCTCCGTTGCCTGCGAACGAGTATTCAGATAAGTCACGAAGCGCACCCGATATGTCAAAGCAGGAGTGACCGAACTCTATAGTGGGTCCGATTCGTCGCAAGGACCTGTCAACCAAGATCTATGCATCCTCAATACTTCAAGTTACTTTTGATATCGCAAGACGTTCCGAGAGCAAGCTTGATTTCGTGGAACGGCTACTAGACAGCCCAGGCGTATTTACGGTCTTTACGGGCCAAAATGTTGCCGTCGCGACCGGCCAAAAGCTCGCTCGATATGAAGGTAAACCGCAAAGGCAGCGGAACTTGATAGATCTGATAAGCAACCCTCCGCTCCCGGTACGCCGGAGATCCTGTCAGGTACGCGACTACCGCGAAGAGTTCCCCTCGTGCAAAGCGGCGCAGTTCGCCGGCAGTCCATCAACCTGGTTGGGCGTCAAGCAGACCCGGCTCGCATCAGCACCACAGATCTCGCTCGCGTTCTCGTAATCGGTCTCGAGCACATCCATCGCGAGTGACGTGTCAGGGTCCTTCGCCCTCGAGCGCAGAGCCTTCACCTGGTCTTCCGTTTTGTGCATCTCGGCAAGAGAGTCGAGGCAGGCGGGGCTTGCGGCAGATGGCTGCAGCCGCAAGACCTTTATCACGCGGTTCAACTGGACTCGCGCTAGGTCCGCCGATGAATCCGTATCATCAGCCCAGGACGCTACCGGAGCCACCAGACCGATCAACGCGCAGATCATTGCTGTGCAAACTGGGCGCATGCCATCCTCTTCGAACTCCAGCTCGCTCGTTCACGAGGCGCGGTTGGGGCCTGGCGAGAGGCTACCGAAGCATCTGAGGCCTGCGGAGTACTTTGGCGGAGGGGATGGGATTCGAACCCACGTAAGGACTTGACATCCTTAAACGGTTTAGCAAACCGCCGCCTTCAGCCACTCGGCCACCCCTCCGCCGAAGAGCGTGCTCATCACACGGCGTTTGCACATCGCTTCTAGTCCGTGCAGGAACCCCCGTCAAACGCGATCAGGCATGCGCTCGGAGCCTCCGATGCAGCGCCTCGTTGACCATCGCCGGATTGCCCTTGCCACCCATTGCCTTCATCACTTGCCCCACGAAGAAGCCGAACAGCTTGTCCTTGCCGGCTTTGAACTCTGCCAGCTTGTCGCCATTCGCCGCCAGCACCGCCGACACTGCTGCCTCGATCGCGCCGACGTCGGTGACCTGGCGGAGCCCGCTTCGCTCGATGATCGACCCGGGCATCTCGCCGGTCTCTACCATCTGCTCGAACACATCCTTGGCAATCCTGCCATTGATCGTCTGATCCGCCACCAACCCCAGCAACGCCCGCAAAGCCTGCGCCGACACCGGGCTGGTCGTGATCGTCCGTCCGAGCCGGTTGAGCGACGCGAACAGATCGCCTGTCACCCAGTTCGCCGCCAGACGGGTGTCACGCCCGTCCGCCACGACTTCGAAGAAGTCGGCGACGGCCTGATCGGCCACGAGCACCCCGGCATCGTAGCGAGGAATGCCGTACTCACGGACGAAGCGGCTCCGCTTCGCGTCCGGCAACTCCGGCAGATCGCGTGCCAACCCGGCGACCCAGCCCTCATCGAGCACCAGCGGCAGCAGGTCCGGATCCGGAAAGTACCGATAGTCGTGCGCATCCTCCTTGCTCCGCAGCGAACGTGTCTCGCCACGTGCGGGATCGAACAGACGCGTCTCCTGATCCACGGTGCCGCCCTGCTCCCAGACCTCGACCTGCCGGCGCGCCTCCACCTCGATCGCCTGCATCACGTAGCGCACCGAGTTCACGTTCTTGATCTCGCACCGTGTCCGGAACGGCTCGCCTGGCCGTCGCACCGACACGTTCACGTCGGCGCGCATCGAGCCCTCCTCCATGTTGCCGTCGCACGTCCCGAGATAGCGCAGGATCGTCCGCAACTTGCGCAGATAGGCTCCGGCTTCTTCCGGAGTACGCAGGTCGGGCTCGCTGACGATCTCCATCAGCCCGACGCCGGCCCGGTTCAGATCGATATACGATTTCGTTGCGTGCTGGTCGTGAAGGGACTTGCCGGCATCCTGTTCGAGATGCAGGCGCGTAATCCCGATCTCCCGAACCGTTCCATCGGCAAGCTCGATCTCGATCACGCCCGCTCCGATAATCGGGTGGGCGAACTGGCTGATCTGATAGCCGGCCGGCAGGTCGGCGTAGAAATAGTTCTTCCGGTCGAACCGGCTTTCCAGATTGACCCGCGCCTTCAGCCCCAGCCCGGTCCGTACCGCCTGTGCGATGCATTCCCGGTTGATCACCGGCAGCATCCCGGGAAACGCTGCATCCACCAGGCTGACCCGTGTATTCGGCTCACCGCCATAGCTCGCCGAGGCGCCGGAGAACAGCTTCGAGCGGCTGATCACCTGGGCGTGCACCTCCAACCCGATGACCAGTTCCCACGTCCCGTAGCGGCCCGCCAGCGTGTAGCTCATGCCGCGATCCGCGTGTGCGAGGCCGGCAGGTACGGGAACGAGGCCGCCCGCTCGAGCGCCGAGCCGACCGCGAACAGCATCTCCTCGTCGAACGGACGGCCGATCACCTGCAAGCCGAGCGGCAACCCGAGCGCATCGAGGCCAGCCGGGACCGAGAGCGCCGGCACGCCGGCCATGCTGGCCGGCACGGTGAAGATGTCGTTGAGATACATCTTGATCGGGTCGTCCATATTCTCGCCCTGTGCGAACGCGGCCGAAGGCGCGGTCGGCGTCAGCAATGCATCCACCCGACCGAACACCCCGGTGAAGTCGCGCAGGATCAGGTTGCGCACTTTCTGCGCTCGCAGGTAGTAGGCATCATAATACCCAGCCGACAGGACGTAGGTCCCGATCAGGATCCGCCGCTTCACTTCCGCCCCGAACCCCGCCGCGCGCGACCCTTCATAGAGCGCGTCGAGACGATCCGCCGGCACGCGCGCGCCGAACCGCACACCGTCATAGCGGGCAAGGTTCGACGAGCATTCCGCAGGTGCGACGATATAGTAGCTCGCCAGCCCGTATTTCGTATGTGGCAGCGAGACGTCGACGATCTCGCAGCCTGCATCGCGCAGCCACTCGATCCCCCGCCGCCACAGCGCCTCGATCTCGGCAGGCAATCCGGACGCACCGTACTCCGCAGGAATGCCGATCCGCACGCCTTTCAGGCTGCGTCCGCAAGCTGCCGCGTAATCCGGCACCGGCCGGTCCACCGACGTGCTATCCTTCGCATCGAACCCCGCCATCGAGCCCAGCAGGATGGCGCAATCCTCGATGCTGCGTGCCAGCGGCCCGGGCTGATCCAGCGAGCTTGCAAAGGCGACGACGCCCCAGCGGCTGCAGCGTCCATAGGTCGGCTTGACCCCGACGATGCCGCAGAACGAAGCCGGTTGGCGGATCGACCCGCCCGTATCCGTGCCGGTCGCGCCGAGCGCCAGCCGTCCTGCCACCGCCGCCGCCG
Organism: uncultured Acetobacteraceae bacterium; assembly: GCA_964249315.1. GTDB lineage: Bacteria > Pseudomonadota > Alphaproteobacteria > Acetobacterales > Acetobacteraceae > Lichenicoccus. The sequence continues at coordinate 6,122 of CAXUCM010000003.1, forward strand.
AGCCACCGGAAGACCCGCCCGGCACCAGCTTCGACCCGTCGCCTCGCCGCTGCCACGGGTTCTCGACCGGGCCGAAAGCCGAGTTCATGTTCGAGGATCCCATCGCGAACTCGTCGAGATTGGTCTTGCCCAGGAACACCGCGCCGTCCCCGAGCAGCCGCTCGGTGACCGTGCTCTCATATGGCGGCACGAAGCTCTCAAGCATCCGGCTCGACGCCGTCGTCCTGATGCCCTTCGTGCAGAACAGATCCTTGATCCCGAGCGGGATGCCGCCAAGCGCCTGCTCCTCGCCGCGCCGCAGCGCCGCATCCGCCGCACTCGCCTGTCGCAGCGCTGTCTCTGCGGTTACCGTGACGTAGGCGTTCAGACGCGAATTCATCGCGGCGATCGCATCCAGATGCGCCTGGGTCAACTCGACCGCGCTGAACGCGCCGCGACGCAGCCCGTCACGCGCACCGGCAATCGAAAGATCGGTGAGCATCATTCGACCACCTTCGGCACCGCGTAGAACGATCCGGCCCGATCCGGTGCGTTCGACAGGACAGCCTCGCTCGAGCCGTCCTCCGTCACCACATCCGAACGAAGCCGCAAGGCCGTCTGCTCGGTGCCAACCATCGGCGCGACACCCTCCACGTCCACCTCGGAGAGCTGCTCGATCCACCCCAATATGGTGTTCAGCTCGCCCTGCAGCCGGACGATCTCAGCCTCCTCGATGCCGATCCGAGCCAATCGGGCTATGCGTCGAACGGTCGCGGCATCAAGCGACATGGGGCAGGCCCTTCATTGTCTTGGAAGAACACCCTGGCAACCCGGGCACGCCGGGACCATAAACCCTGACCATGGCACTCTTCAACATGCCGCAGCTTCGCGCCGCCCTGCCGAGACAGGGCCGGCTGCTCGGGCTCGATCCGGGACAACGCAGCATCGGGCTCGCCCTGTCGGACGTCTCCTTGCTGCTTGCTTCACCCTACGGCGTGCTCCGGCGCGGCAAGCTCGCCGTCAATGCATCGGAGATCACCCGCATCGCGCATCAGGAAGGGGCGGCGGGGCTCGTCTGCGGTCTGCCGCTCTCGATGGACGGCAGCTTCGGGCCGTCTGCGCAACGCGCGCGAGACTGGCTGCTCGCGCTCTCGGACGCGACCGGCATGCCGGCAGCACTCTGGGACGAGCGGCTCTCGTCGAGTGCGGTAAACCGGATGCTGATTGCCGACGCAGACATGACGCGACATCGTCGCGCCCGGATCGTCGATAAGCTTGCCGCCGTCTATATCCTGCAGGCCGCGCTCGACAGCAGTCTCACGCGCGGAGAGGATGGTGGGCGCGAC
>CAXUCM010000003.1:7456-22917 GCA_964249315.1 uncultured Acetobacteraceae bacterium
TGTGACCCCTGCCATGTCAAGGCAGTGCTCTACCGCTGAGCTACGCGCCCATCCGCTGCCGGGCTTCTAGCCGCGACCATGTCGCTCCGCAAGCCGCCGGCAACACCATTTCGTCACGCCGCGACGAAACCCTTCCTGGGCACCTTACAACCCACCACGATCGAGTGACACGATGCAGCCTCTCGCGCAAACTCCGTCCATGGCAAAAACCAGAGTACCGGAGCCCAGCGCAACGCTCCCCGATCCGCCATTCCAGGTCCATGCACCCCGGCAACAGACAAGTCCCATCCTGGTGGCCTCTCCGCATTCCGGCTGCCTCTATCCCGCCGATTTCATTGCTGCATCGCGGCTCGCCTTCAACGACCTGCGACGGAGCGAGGACAGCTTCGTGGACGAGCTGTTCGAGGATGCGACCGGCACAGGGATCCCGCTGCTCCGAGCCACGTTCCCGCGCGCCTATTGCGACGTCAACCGGGAGCCCTGGGAGCTCGACCCGCTGATGTTCGCGGAGAAGTTGCCGCCATGGTGCAACACCCAGAGCGCTCGCGTGCTGGCAGGCTTCGGCACCATCGCCAGGCTGGTGTCCTCCGGTGAGCCGATCTACCACGCGAAACTCACCTTCGCCGAGGCCGAGCAGCGCATCCGTCGCTGCTGGCATCCCTACCACGACGCGCTGACCCGGCTGATCGACGATACGCTCGCCGCGCACGGCGTCTGCCTGTTGCTTGATGCCCATTCGATGCCGAGCCTGCATGGTCTCAAGCCGACCGACGCGCAACACCCACGCCCGCAGCAATCAACGGAGCCCGACTTCGTGCTGGGGGATGCCTACGGCACGTCATGCGCCCAGTCCGTGACCCAGTTCATCGAACGGTTTCTTCGCGACCGCGGCTTTCGCGTCCGGCGCAACGACCCCTATGCCGGCGGATACGTCACCCGACATTACGGCCGCCCATCGAACCAGGTCCACGTGCTCCAGCTCGAGATCTGCCGCAGCCTCTACATCGACGAGAGCCGGTTCGAGAAGCTCGCCGCCTTCACGGAAATCCGGGTGACCCTTGCGGCACTGCTCGCAGCGCTTGCGGAAAACAGCATCACCCTCATCGGCCGCCCATAAAAAAAGGCGGCGCCGAAGCGCCGCCCAAGTTTAGGGAGGAAACGTCCAAGATGCGGTGCGCCGAAGCGGTACCGCACACGAAATCTACGGACCTCCCCCGCCACCGTCAAGCCGTTTTTTGCATTGCACAATCATGACGGTCGTTCACGAGTCCCTAACCTGCGTATGACATCGTCCACACATGTGCCTGACCTTCCCCCTGTCGCTCGCCGCATTCTGCGTCATGCTCTGCGCGCTCTCGCCATGTGCGACGGCCTCGAGCGATGCCGCCCTCTGCCAGCAGGCGACTGCAAGCGCCGAACGGCTCTCCGGCGTCCCAGACCAACTCCTCGACGCGATCAGTCGCGTCGAGAGCGGCCGCTATGACGACGACACCGGCGCCATCCGCGCCTGGCCCTGGACGATCAATGAAGAAGGCCAGGGCCATTTCTATCGTACCAAGAGTGAAGCCGTGCAGGCGGCACGTGATTTCCGCGCCCGCGGCGTGCAGTCGATGGATGTCGGCTGCACCCAGATCAACCTGATGTATCATCCCGACGCCTTCGCCTCGCTCGAGGATGCGTTCGACCCGTCGCACAACGCCGCATATGCCGCGCGCTTCCTGACGGACCTGTTCCACCAGGTCGGCAGCTGGCCGCACGCCGCCGCCGCCTATCATTCGCAGACGCCCGAACTCGGCACGGACTACCAGCGCAAGGTCCTGGAAGCCTGGGCCGATCCGATCGGTGGCCCCGGCGCATCATCGAGCTCGGGACGCATGGCCTTGTCCCACTCGACCGACTTCCATCGCCAGCTTGCTGCGCTCTCTGCCGGCCCCGCCAGCGCTGGCGCGAGCGGTGCGATGTCGGGCCTCCCGATCGCCCGGCCGCTCGGCGCCAGCGTCACCGGTTTCAGCCAGATCCAGCATAGCGGTGCCAACCGGTTCGCTTTCAGCGGCCGCACCCTGTCGGCCTATCGCGCCATGCCGGTCGCGATGCTGACCGTGCGCCACCCGCTCGCACGCTATTAGGAGCCAGGAGCGCTCCACCGAAGCGCGCCCGAGTGGTTGAAATCCACGTGATACCCGCGCATATCCGCGCCTGTTCGACAGGCTCGGAGACACCGCGAATGAGTGACCAGACCGCCCCGCACGAGAGCGCCGAGACGGCACCTCCGGCCGAAGGCGCCGAGCGACATGAATTCAGCGCCGAGGTCGGACGGCTCCTCGACCTCGTCGTTCACGCCCTCTACTCGGACCGCGAGATCTTCCTGCGCGAGCTCGTCGCCAACGCCGCCGATGCCACCGACCGGCGCCGTTTCGAGGCCTTGACCGAGCCCGCCGCGGCACTTCCGGACGGGGCGAAGATACGCATCGATCCGGACAAGGCCGCGCGCCAGCTCACCATCAGCGACGACGGCACCGGCATGAGCCGTGCCGAGCTCGCCCAGAATCTCGGCACCATCGCCCGCTCCGGCACCCGTGCCTTCGGCCAGACGCTCGCCCAGGCCAAGCCGGAAGAGCGTCCGAGCCTGATCGGCCAGTTCGGCGTCGGCTTCTACGCCGCCTTCATGGTCGCGGACCGGGTGGAGGTCACCTCGCGCCGCATCGGCGAGACAGAAGCCTGGCGCTGGTCCTCCGAAGGCGGCGGCAGCTTCACGCTCTCCCCATCGAGCCGGGACGCACCCGGCACCGACATCGTCCTGCACATCAAGGCGGACGCCGACGAGTTCCTCGAGCCCTATCGGCTGGAGAGCATCGTCCGCAAATGGGCCGACCACATCACCTGGCCGATCACCATCCAGCGCGACGGCCAGGAAGTCGCCGCCAACGAGGGCACCGCGCTTTGGCGCAAGCCCAAGAGCGAGGTCACCGAGGAACAGCTCACCGAGTTCTACCAGCATCTCGGTCACGCCTTCGACAAGCCCTGGGCGACACTGCACTGGCGCGCCGAGGGCACGCTCGAATTCACCGCCATGCTGTTCATCCCCTCGATGCGCCCGTTCGAGCCGGTGGAATCCGTCCGCGAGAGCCGCGTCCGCCTGCATGTGCGGCGCATGTTCATCACCGACGAAGCCGAGCTGCTGCCGCCATGGCTGCGCTTCGTGCAAGGCATCGTCGACACCGAGGACCTGCCGCTCAACGTCTCCCGCGAGATGCTGCAGGCGACGCCGGTGCTCGCCCGCATCCGCAAGGCGGTGACCAACCGCGTCATCACCGAGCTGCGCAACCGCGCCAAGGACGCCGAGAGCTTCGCCGGCTTCTGGGACAATTTCGGTCCCACCCTGAAGGAGGGTCTCTGGGAGGACGCCGAACACCGCACCGAACTCGCCACCCTGTCCCGCTTCCGCTCCACCCACGATGCGGCCGCCTGGACCACCCTGCCCGACTACCTCACCCGGATGAAGCCGGAGCAGGACGCCATCTACTACCTCATCGGCGACAGCAACGAGGCGCTTGCCAGCTCGCCGCAGCTCGAGGGTTTCAAGGCGCGCGGCATCGAGGTCCTGCTGCTCTCCGACGCGGTCGACGCCTTCTGGCCCGACCGGCTGGATCGCTTCCAGGATAAGCCGTTGCGCAGCGTCACCCAGGGCCTTGCCGATCTCTCCAAGCACGCGCCGGATGCCGCCCCGCACGCCGACGCTGCCGACCTGACGGCCCTGCTCCCCGCGTTGAAGACGGCACTCGGCGACGACATCGCCGAGGCACGCGGCACTGACCGTCTGGTGCAGAGCGCGGTCGTCCTCGCCGCCTCCCAGGCCGGCCCGGATCTGCAGATGCAGCGCCTCATGCGCCGCTCCGGCCAGAAGCTGACGGTTTCTGCCCCGGTGCTCGAGATCAACCCGCACCACGCCCTGATCCGCTCGCTCGCCGCCAGGCTCGCCCGCGACGAGCCGATCGAGGATGCCGCGCGTACCCTGTTCGACCTCGCCCGGGTGCAGGACGGCGAACTTCCTCGCGATCCCGCCGCGTTCGCCCGGCGGGTCTCCGAGGCTCTCGTCGCGACCCTGTCGCTGCCGACGCAGGACATCTGACCCGTGCTGCACATCGATGCCCGCACCGACATCCTCGCGGTCATCGATGTGCAGCCCACCTTCATGCCCGGCGGGGAGCTGCCTGTGGCAGGCGGCGACGCGATCGTGCCCCTGATCAACCAGCTCCTGCAGGATCGGTTCACCACCGCTTTCGCCACCCAGGACTGGCACCCGCCGGGCCACGGTTCCTTCGCCAGCACCCATCCCGGCGCGCGCGCCTACGACACCGTGCAGATGCCGTACGGGCCGCAGATGCTCTGGCCCGATCACGCCGTCCAGGGCACTTCGAACGCCGACCTGCACCCGTGGCTGGCACAGCACCGCCTCCGCATGATCCTGCGCAAAGGCATGGACCCCGCTATCGACAGCTACTCGGCGTTCCAGGAGAACGACCGCGCCACCTCCACCGGCCTTGCCGGCTGGCTGCGGGATCGCGGCTGCCGACGGCTGTTCCTCTGCGGGCTGGCCACCGATTTCTGCGTCGCCTGGTCGGCCCGAGACGCCGTCGAACACGGCTTCGAGGTAGTCGTGATCGAGGATGCCTGCCGCGGCATCGGCTTCGTCGACGCGCAAGGGCGCGACGGTCTCGAACAGGCGCGCCAGTCCCTGCGCCAGCACGGCGTCATGCTGCTTGATTCCGCGGGCCTTGCCTGAGCACCAGCTTCCTGATCATGAAAGGCCAGGGCTCCGCCCTGGACCCGCTCAAGGCTTGGCCTTGAGAATCCGATTGACGCGCTCAACCGACCGGGTCGCAGGGTTGCACCCCTGGTTGAAAACTCCTAGAAAGCCGCGCACCGCGGATCGGATGGGTGCGTAGCTCAGCGGTAGAGCATCGCCTTCACACGGCGGGGGTCACAGGTTCAATCCCTGTCGCACCCACCATCCACGCTTCAGAATCCGAACATGTGGTCGAGCGAGAACGCTCCTGCCTGGTCCATCAGACCGTGATAGCCGAACAGCCGGCACGTCGGATCGCGGATCAGGACATACCCTGCAGGACCTGCCCGCTCGAGCAGCGCCGCACCGAAGATCTCGTGCGGCCACACCATCATCGAACCCGAGCAGGCGATCTCGACCAGTCGTTCCGCCAGCGTTCCGCCGGCCGCGTCATGCAGCATCAGGCTCGTCCTGGAGCGCGCGTGCCAGGGCGCCGAGGCGGCATAGATGAGGCAGCAGAAGCTGCGCCGGCCCGCATCGCCCAGCTTGAGAAACAGCCGCGTCGACAGGCCGGGCGGCGGCCCGGAATAGGATTGCGGCTCGTCGCGATAGACCATGGCGGTGTTGAAGATGTGCGCGCCGAAGCTGGTCTCCGCCACGTGCGAGCTACCCGTATCCTCGTAGCGGACCAGCGCATGCATCCAGCCATCCGCCTCGCCGCCGTCCCGGAAATCGTAGACCAGTTCCGCATGTCCCTCGGGCGCGTCGAGCGATGCCAGATCCAGCGCCAGCGCGTGGTCCCGCGGCAGGCATCCGAGGAACCGCCCACCCGCCGGCCGTCCGGCCGCATCGAACAGATCGACCCGTAGCGGCAGGTCACGCTGCCGCTCGGCCATCGGTGCCGGCTGCACGATGCTGCGGAACCGGGCCGGATCCAGCACCGGGAACGGCAGTATGTAGCCGCGCCCCAGCGTCTCCGGCAGGGTCGGGATCCCAGGGTCCGGCTGCAGATCCGCCCGCTCCACGTTCATATGAGCGATCCGCGTGCGACCGGCACGCAGCACCTCGTAGCGCGGTCGCACCACGTGCCTGCCGCAGCGGAGCTCGATCTGCGCCGGCCACTCGAGCCCCGGCAACGCGCTGGCGACATCGACCGCGACGCTCGCGAACGGTGCGACCGCGAGCTTCAGCGGCACCGGCGCTTCCGCCCCCATCCGATCCAGGCTCAGCGCACCGGCCGGGATCGGCAAGGCATGCGAGTTCTGCACCCACAAGACCACGCGTTCGCCTGCGGCCGGTGCGGGCAGGTTGGCGTAACGATCCGAAGGCCAGGCGTTGGCGTCGTGCGTCACCGACAGGCTCGCATCGCCATCCTCCCCGAACGTGTCGAGCGCATACTTGACGACGTCGTGGCCGGCCACGCCGATCGCGTGGATGAACAGCTGGCCTCTGAACGGTGGCAGCTCGAACCTGCGTCGAACCTCGCGGCTGTCGATGACGATGCTGCCCGCTCCCGCCGCGACCGCCTGCTCCCACTCCGCCAGCACCCCCCCGTCCTGGCCGTAGAGACGCAGCCACCAGCGCACCGCGTCCGCGCCGTAGGCGTGCCAGTAGTTCGCCGTCGTCAGCCGCGTCGAAAGCCGGCCATCGTCGCGAAACAACGCGAAGTTCGTGGCGAAATTCAACCGGTTGAGGTAGTCACGCGGCTGCGTCAGCATCGTCTCCGGCAGCCGCGCCGCGTCGAGCGTCACGACCTGAAGATGTGCGGGGACCATGTGCGCGATCCGCGCGACCAGCCGCTGCGCATCGAACGAGGCGACGAGCAGCACCGCGGCGTCCGACCGTGCGATCTCGGTAAGCGCTCGCGCCCGCACCCCGAAGGCCGACTGACCCACCGCACGAACATCGTGGACGTAGAGCTCGCGAACCGTCGGCAGCCCGGCATGCAGGGCGAACAGCATCGCCGCGGCGCCGTCCGGATCGTAGACCGCCATCGGCCCCGCCGCATGCAGGCGGGCGGCAAGCCTCGCCACCGCCTCGGCTGCCAGCGGATGCGCCAGCGCCTTGTAGAGCACGTTGCCGCCCTGACGCGCGTCGTAGGTCTGGATGTCCAGCATGTCGTCCTACCCGATCCCTGCCCCGCCGCACGCGGCCGCGTATCGACCGGCTTCCATCCCGAGCCGCCGGCGCATCTCCTGCGCCACCGCCGGCGTGTCGTCCAGCGCTTCGGTCTGCCAGACCTCCAATCGACCGCGGAAATCCCGCACCCGGCCCGCCGCGCGCAACGTCCGCAGGAACAGGCCGATCCGACGCGAGCGTCCCGGCAGGCCGGCGACCAGCACCGGCACCGACGTCGCCGCCGCTTCGGAGATCATCGAGACGCTGTCCGTGGTCACGATGATTGCATCCGCGCAGGCCAGCATGCCGAGATACGGGTTCTCGCCCTGCAGATCCCAGATCCAGCCGCCGAGCGGCGCCAAGTCCCGCTCCAGCCTACGCCGGACCGGCAGCGCGGTCCGGCGCGAGGGCGTCACCATCAGCCCGACATGGTCCGCGCGCATCACCGCCGCGAGTTGTGCCGCCAGGGCCGTCCCGCCCGCCTCATCCAGGCGATAGCGCCCGTTCGAGCCGCCCACCAGCACCGCCACCAGGGGGCGAGGCAGGTGTGAAAATCGTCCGGACCAGGCCAGGCGCGCTTCGTCCAGCCGCTCCCGCGACACGCGATGCAACGCGTTGCGCGAGACCAGCACGTTGCGGCCGTCGATCTCGTCATGCGTGTTGACGACCACCAGATCGAAGCCGTCGAGCCGCATGCGCGGGTTCTGCACCTGCACCCCTCGCCGGCCGCGTCGCCGCAACGCGGCGCCGACCGCAGCTCCCATCCCGCCCACGCTGACCACCAGCCCGTCGGCCGCGATGTCGATTAGTCCGACGGCGGCCAGAGGGGCCGGCCAGGACGCTGCCGGCAGCCAGCGCCAGGGTCGTCGCGCCGTGAGCGGCTGCAGCAGCGGCGGCAAGCCGGCCCGTTCCGCCAGCCCGATCGCTTGCGCCTGCAGCCCGGCGAAAGGCTGCGCCAGGATCACAGCGTGGTCGCTCCGCATAGCCTGCTTGTGCGAGTGCGCCACCCGTGCGTCAACCATGCCGTCCGATCGGCATGGAAGGAGGGGCATGCAAGCAGGGCTTGACTTGTCCATCCTGGCTCATGCTTGTGCCGCGCAAGTGCGCTTGCGTTCCGATCGCGGCAAGCGCCGGAAGGCGAGCCGCATGAACACCGAGTTCCAGACCCTTGGCTTGGCGCCCTGCATCCTCGATGCCGTGCGGCAGCGCGGCTACACCGCCTGGACGCCGATCCAGTCGCAGGCGATCCCGGCGATCCTGGCCGGCCGCGACGTGAAAGGCATCGCCCAGACCGGCACCGGCAAGACCGCAGCCTTCGCCCTGCCGATCCTCCACCGCCTGCTGGCCAACCCGAAGCCTGCGCCCGGCAAGACCTGCCGCGCCCTGGTGCTGTCGCCGACGCGCGAGCTTGCCAGCCAGATCGCGCAAAGCTTCCGTGCCTACGGTCGGCATACCGAGCTGCGTACCAACTTGGTCTATGGTGGCATGCCGAAACACCCCCAGGCACGCGCGCTCGCACGCGGCACCGATATCCTGGTGGCGACCCCGGGACGCCTGCTCGATCATCTCGGCGACCATGCCGTCCAGCTCGGTGAGACCGAGATCCTGGTGCTCGACGAGGCCGATCACATGCTCGACCTCGGCTTCATCCTGGCGATACGCAAGATCGCCGCCCAGCTTTCCGCGCAACGCCAGAGCCTGTTCTTCTCCGCGACGATGCCGCGTGAGATCGCGAGCCTTGCGGCCCAGCTCCTGACCGATCCGGTCGACCTCGCCGTCACCCCGGTAGCCGTCACCGCCGAGCGGATCGAGCAACGCGTCGTCTTCGTCGAGTCGGCACGCAAGCGACAGCTCCTGACCGGGCTCCTGCGCAAGACCCGCGCCGGGCGCACGCTCGTCTTCACCCGCACCAAGCAGGGCGCCGACCGCGTCGTCGAGTTTCTCGACCGCGCAGGCATCGCCGCCGCCGCGATCCACGGCGACAAGAGTCAGGCCCAGCGCGAACGCTCCCTCGGCAGCTTCCGCAAAGGCCAGGTCAACGTGCTCGTCGCCACCGACGTTGCCGCTCGCGGCATCGACATCGAGCACATCACCCACGTGGTCAATTTCGATCTGCCGAACGTCCCTGAGAGCTACGTGCACCGCATCGGCCGCACCGCGCGGGCCGGCAAAGCCGGCATGGCGATCTCCTTCTGCGATACTTCCGAACGTGCAAACCTCCGCGGCATCGAGAAGCTGATCCGCACCCGCCTGACCGTCTCCGATCCGGCCCAGTTCGCCGCGTGACCGACCAGGGCCAGGGCGCTGCCCTGGACCCGCTCAAGGCTTGGCCTTGAGAATCCATTTGAAGGATTTCAAAGGCTCGCCTTTGATCGGCACGCCTCTGGGCTTGCGGCCTTCAACCGGGATCAACGCCTCCGCGATCTGCCGGACCAGCTGGTCGGCCATCTCGCGCCAGCGGCCGCGCGGATCCGTCTCGTGCGGCGACGCGACCGGCGGCGCTGTCAGCAAGGACCGCAACCCCGCCCGGATGCTCGCTGGATCCGGCTCGCACAACACCGCCAGCCGCTCGTCGCGAAACTGCTCCGCCAGGCCGCCGACCCGTGTCGCCAGCACCCATCGGCCCGCCGCGATGGCGATCGCCGCCACCCCGCTCTGGCTGGCTTCCCGGTACGGCAACAGCATGGCGTCGGCCCAGGCGATCAACGTGCTGACCTCGTCTTCCGGCACCCACCGGTTCTCGACACGAACCTGGTCGATCCCGGACAGCCGACGCAGCGTCGCGCTCTGCGGCCCCTGCCCGACGATCCTCACCTCGAATGGCGGCACCCCGTCGATCCCGCGCAACGCCGTCGCGAGCAGATCGAGCCCCTTGTAGGGAAGCAGCCGTCCGAAACAGAGCAGACGCATCGGGCCGCCATGCGCGAGCGGCGGCGGCGGACGCGGACCGAACACGAAAGGCGGCAGGCTTGCCGTCAGGATGAACTTGCCTTGACCCGCCCCCTGCTCGCGCAGGCGCGCGGCCACGTGGCGGGTCAGCGCGATCAACCCGTCCGCGCGCCGGATCAGCCGTCGCTGCAACGCCATCTGCAACGGGAACCCGTCGCCGGGATGCCGGTCTGCATCGTGCACGGTGACGATCACCCGCACCCGCAGACGACGCAGCGCCCACGCCATCACCAGGTCGAGCGGCCCCGGCATGGCGCAGATCGCAACCTCCGGTGCCAAGGCGCGGATCCGCCGCATCAACGACCACACCGTGAGCGGCGCCAGCAGCAAGCGGCAGAGGAAGCCGATCACGCCGTCATAGGTGGCCACCGGCAGCGCGCAGTCCGGGCCGTCCCGGGAGGTCAGGATCTCCGCGCGTGTCGACAGCGACAGGAATACGCTATGGCCGGGCAACTCGCGCAGGCCGGCCGCCAGCTCGGTCGCGACACGCGGGCCGGCACCGCGTCTGCCCCACTGCCACACCAGGATGCGCACGCCTCAGCTTGCTCCGGGCATCGCGCAGCCGATCGCATCCAGGGCGCGCTGCAGCTCGCCGCCACCGAAACGCGATCGCGACACCCGAGCCGCCGCCGCACCCAGCGCCGCCCGCCGCGCCGGCGCGTCCGCAAGCGCCGTCAACGCCCGCGCCGCCATGCCGACATCCGCATCCGCCCAGACCGCTCCGGGCGCCTCGGAGATACCGCGCCCATCGCGCGCCGGCACCAGGCGACATGGCACCGGGATGCCGCAGCTCTCATCGAGGAACTCAGCCGTCGCCGACCAGTCCGTCGCCACCACGGCTCGTCCCAGCATCATCGCCTCCGCGGGCACCAGCCCGAACCCCTCGCTGCGATGCAAGGAAAGCACGATATCCGCCATACGTGTCAGGGCATGTGTCTCCGCGACCGGCAGCATCCGCGTCTCCAGCCTGATATTGTCCGCCCCCGCGATCGCGTCGCGCAGACGCCGCATATCCTCTCCGAAATGGCCGCCATGCCCAACCTTAAGCACCAGGATACGGTCGCGACGGTTACCGAAAGCTTCACGGAACGCGGCGATCGCGGCGAGCGGGTTCTTTCGCTCGAAGGCCGAGGCAAGGCTGAAGGATACCAGTACCAGCACCGCGTTCTCCGGCAGCCCGAACGACGCGCGATCCATCCGGGCCGGCTCCGGCGGCGATAGCGCGAGCGGCATCGGCACGACGCGCACCCGCCCCGGCATCAGGCTCTCCAGCGCACGTGCGGCAAACCGCGAGGGCGCCCAGACTTCATGCACGCAGCGACAGGCCGGTCGCCAGTTCTCCGGCACCACCTCCAGCTCCCAGGCCCAGTAGCCGATGATCCGTCGGCCACGCAGCATCCGCCGCGGCAGCCGCAGCAACGCGCTCGGCAGCACCGGCGCGTTGACGTGCAGCACCAACGCCGCACTCGCCGGCAGGTCGCCGGACGCCGCCGCCTGCCACGGCACGGTCGCACCTTCCCCGGGGACACCGAGCCCCGCCTCCATCGGCCAGTTCCGCACCCCCATCGCCTGCATCGCGCGGAGCATGATGCGTGCCGACTCGCCCAATCCGGACGCACGTCCGATCTCGCCGGCAACGATCACGCCCTCGCAGGATGACGGCGCGACCCTGTCCGGCTTCGCCGCCAGCACCGCCGACAGCCTCGCCAGCCAGAGGCGGCGCGAGCCCGCCGGCAGCGTACGCCAGAGGCGATGCAGCGGGTGAAGGGAGGCAGACGAACCCGGCATGGCGCCTTTGCTTGCAAGGTGGCGAACTCTGGAGGTGACGTCGCCGGACCGCAAGCATCCCCCGCCGCGCTGCGCTGGACGCGCAAACGACCCATTGCCGGCGCACCTGCCCCGTATAGACTGCCCGCATGCTCGAAGTCGCAACCCAGTCGACCACGGAAATCCTGGAGCGCCTCGTGTCCTTCGACACGACGAGCCGGAACAGCAACCTCGCCTTGATCGACTGGATCGCCGAGTATCTCGACCGGCATGGCGTCGCCCACCGCCGCATCCACGACGAGACCGGGCTCAAGGCCAGCCTGCACGCGACCATCGGTCCCAGTGTCGAAGGCGGTCTGGCGCTCTCGGGTCATGTCGATACCGTTCCGGTCGACGGGCAGCGCTGGAGCACCGATCCGTTTCGCCTCAGCCAACGCGACGGCCGTCTGCAGGCCCGCGGCGCGGTCGACATGAAGGGGTTCGTCGCTTCCTGCCTCGCTGCCGTGCCTCACCTGAAGGCAGCATCGCTCCACCGCCCGGTGCACCTGTTCATCTCCCATGACGAGGAGGTCGATTGCAGCGGCGCGCACGGGCTGGTCCGCGACATGCAGGCCGGTGCCCTGCAACCGAGCCTCTGCGTCGTCGGCGAGCCATCCGGCATGAAGCCGATCATCGCCCACAAGGGTCGGCTCTCGGTCCGTGTGACGGCCCGGGGTCGCTCCGGCCACTCCAGCCAACCGGCCCGCGGCGTCAATGCGATCCAAGCGGCCGCCGAGGCGATCGCCTGGATTGGCCGGGAAGCGCATCGCCTGGTCGGCGAGGGACGGCGCGAAGACGGTTTCGATCCGCCGCACAGCACCATCCATGCCGGCCTGATCGAGGGCGGCACGATCCTGAACATCATCCCCGAGCGCTGCGTCTTCGAGATGGAATGGCGCACCATCCCCGGCGACGAGGCCGAAGCCGAGCTGCGGCGCCTGCGAGCCCACGTCGCGCAAGCCATCGAGCACTGGATGCAGGCGATCGATCCCGGCACCGGCTTCGAGTTCGAGGCGCTCAACACCCTGCCGCCGCTCTCCATCGATGCCGAACACCCGCTCGTCGACCTGGTCAAGCAGGCCTCCGGCGCCAACCAGCATGGCAAGGTCGCTTACGGCACCGAGGCCGGCATCTTCCAGAATGCCGGCATCGCCAGCATCGTCTGCGGTCCCGGCGACATCGCCCAGGCCCACCAGCCGGACGAGTGGATCGCGCGAGAGCAGCTCGATGCCTGCGACGGCTTCATCCGGCGCCTCGCTGCCAGCCTGACCAAGCCTGCATGATCGCACTCTCCGATCCGCCGCTGCCCAGCGTGCCGCACTTCGAGGTGCGGCTGACCTCGCCCGACCTCGAGGACTGGCTGCCCGGGAACTGCGGCGTGCCCGGCTTCCTGCATTTCGACAGCCGGCGTCCGGGCCCGCACGTGCTGGTCACGGCGCTGATGCACGGCAACGAGATCGCCGGCGCCATCGCCCTCGACGAGCTGCTTCGCGCCGGGCTGCAGCCGCGGCGCGGCAGGCTCACCCTCGGCTTCCTCAACCTTGCCGCCTTCGCTCGCTTCGATCCCGCTCACCCCACCGCCTCTCGCTTCATCGACGAGGACATGAACCGCCTCTGGGAGACGTCGATCCTGGACGGACCGCGCCAGTCGGTCGAACTTGCCCGCGCCCGCGAAGTGCGTCATCTCGTCGAGAGCGCCGACATCCTGCTGGACCTGCATTCCATGCTGTGGCCGTCCGAGCCGTTGATCCTCAGCGGCCCCACCGTGAAGGGTGGCAGCCTGGCTCGCGCCATCGGCACGCCCGGCATCGCCGTTGCCGACCGTGGCCATAGCAGCGGCCCGCGACTGATCGACTATGCCGGCTTCGCCGACGACAGAGATCCACGCACCGCCTGCCTGGTGGAGGCCGGTCCGCACTGGGAACCCGAGACCGTGGCAACCTCCCGCGTCGCAGTGGCAGCCCTGCTACGCCAGACCGGCCTCGTCGACGCGAACGCATCAGCGAGCCAGCAGACCCTCGACTGGCGTTACGCCGAAGTCACCGAAGTGGTGACCGCGAACACCAGCAATTTCACCTTCGTGCAGCCGTTCCGGGGCGGTGACGTCATCGCCGGATGCCAGACCTTGATCGCCCATGACGGCGGGAGGGAGATCCGCACGCCGCACGACGATTGCCTGCTGGTGATGCCGAGCCTGCGGCCGAGCCGGGGCCACACTGCGGTGCGACTAGCTCGGTTTCGGCCGGTCTGACGGACGTCCCGAGTCGGGGTCTGGGCCCTCACGCGGAGCGTGCTGCGCACAACTTCTATAGCACGGTCGGGGCGAAGCCGTTGCCCTTGTGTTCGACCCGTAACGTCAGCTTCTCCGATAGATCGGGAAGCGGGCACAGAGCGACCGGACGCGCGCCTGCACCGCGGCCTCGGCCGAATGGTTGCTGCCGTCGTTCGACTGCGACAGCCCGTCCAGGACCTCGTTGATCATCAATCCGATCGTCTCGAACTCCTCCTTGCCGAAGCCGCGCGTGGTCGCCGCCGGACTGCCCAGCCGGATCCCGGACGTGATCGCGGGCTTCTCCGGATCGAACGGGATCGCATTCTTGTTGGCGGTAATTCCGGCCCGTTCCAGGCTCGCTTCGGCCAGCTTGCCGGTGACCCGCTTCGGCCGCAGATCGACCAGCACGACGTGGCTGTCGGTACCGCCGGTGACGATGGCAAGGCCGCCTTGGATCAGCGTCTCGGCCAGCACCCGGGCATTCTCGACCACGGCTTCGGCATAGAGCCTGAAATCCGGCTGCAGCGCCTCCCCGAACGCCACCGCCTTGGCGGCAATGACGTGCATCAGCGGACCGCCCTGCAGCCCGGGGAACACCGCCGAGTTGAACTTCTTGCCCAACTCCGGGTCGTTCGACAGGATCAGACCGCCACGTGGACCGCGCAGCGTCTTGTGCGTCGTGCTGGTCACCACGTGGGCGTGCGCCAGCGGACTCGGATACAGTCCCGCCGCCACCAGCCCGGCGAAGTGCGCCATGTCGACCATGAAGAACGCGCCCACCGCGTCGGCCACGCGGCGGATCCTGGCGAAATCGATGAAGCGCGGGTAGGCCGATCCGCCGGCGATGATCAGCTTCGGCCGCTCCTCGCGCGCCAGGCGCTCGAGTTCCTCGTAGTCGAGCAGACCGTCCTCGCGACGCACTCCGTACTGCACCGCACGGAACCACTTGCCCGAAAGGTTCGGTGATGCGCCGTGCGTCAGATGGCCGCCGGCAGCGAGGCTCATGCCCAGGATGGTATCGCCCGCATCCAGCAGGGCCAGGAACACCGCCTGGTTCGCCTGCGCCCCGGAATGCGGCTGCACGTTCGCGTAGGCCGCACCGAACAGTTGCTTGACCCGCTCCAGCGCCAGCAGCTCGGCGCGATCCACCTCGACGCAGCCGCCGTAATAGCGGCGCCCCGGATAGCCCTCCGCATACTTGTTGGTCAGTACGCTGCCCTGTGCCTCGAGCACCGCTGCCGAGACGATGTTCTCGCTGGCGATCAGCTCGATGCCATCCTGCTGACGTTCCAGCTCGGCGCCGATTGCGGAGGCGAGCTCGGGGTCCTGCTCGCGCAACGAGGCATCGAAGAAGCGGTGCAGGCTGGACGACGTGATCTGATCGGGCATATCGGCTCCGGAATTCCCTCGCTCAAGGAAGGGCTGGCATGCAAGCTGCAAGTAGGCTTCAAGTGAACTTCAAGTGAACTTCAACCGGGTTTCAGGTGCGTTCGGGTAGGTCGTTCTTCAACGAGCGCATCTTAGCCTGAT
>CAXUCM010000003.1:22938-29845 GCA_964249315.1 uncultured Acetobacteraceae bacterium
CATCCGAGCCATTCGTCCAGGAGACGCCCTGCATGTCCCAGTCCGTCGCGAGATCAGGCTCGAACACCCTGTGGCGCCGGAAGACCATCGAGAGCCTCGCCTCGAACAGCGACGGTCCGGCACTCCGGCGTGCACTCGGCGCATGGAACCTGATCGCCCTCGGCATCGGCTGCACGATCGGCGCCGGACTGTTCTCGCTGACCGGCATCGCCGCATCGGAAAATGCCGGGCCGGCCGTCGTGATCTCCTACCTGGTCGCCGCGGTCGGCTGCGGTTTCGCCGGCCTGTGCTATAGCGAGCTGGCCAGCATGATCCCGATCGCAGGAAGCGCGTATACCTACGCCTACACCACCCTGGGCGAGCTGGTCGCCTGGATCATCGGCTGGGACCTGGTGCTGGAATACGCGGTCGGCGCCGCCACGGTGGCGGTCAGCTGGTCCAGCTACGTCAACTCGCTGCTGCGTGATCTCGGCGTCGCCCTGCCGCCGCGGCTGCTCGCCTCGCCGTTCGAGACCGTGGCACTTCCGGGCGGTGCCCACGCCACCGGCCTGATCAACCTGCCGGCAGTGTTCATCATCGTCGCCATCTCGCTGCTGCTGATGCGCGGCATCTCGGAATCCGCACGCGTCAACGCTGTCATCGTGGTGATCAAGATCTGCGTCATCCTGGCGGTGATCGGCTTCGGCATCCCGTACATCAACGGCGCCAACTACACCCCCTTCATCCCCGCCAATGACGGCACCTTCGGCCATTTCGGCGTCTCCGGCATCATGCGTGCGGCCGGTACCATCTTCTTCGCCTATGTCGGCTTCGACGCCGTCTCCACCGCGGCCCAGGAAGCGAGACGGCCCGAGCGCGACATGCCGATCGGCATCCTCGGCAGCCTGGTCGTGTGCTCGCTGGCCTACGTCGCCTTCTCCTTCGTGCTGACCGGAATGCTGAACTACAAGCTGATGCTGAACGACGCCGCCCCCGTCGCCAGCGCCATCGACGTGACCCCCTACCACTGGCTCAAATACGCGGTGAAGGTCGGCATCATCTGCGGCTTCACCTCGGTCATCCTGGTGCTGCTGCTCGGGCAGTCGCGCGTGTTCTACGCGATGTCGCGCGACGGCCTGCTCCCGCCTTTGTTCTCCGAGATCCATCCGACCTGGCAGACCCCCTGGCGGTCGAACCTGCTGTTCATGGTGCTGACCGGCGTGCTCTGCGCCTTCCTGCCGATCAGCGAACTCGGTCACATGACCTCGATCGGCACCCTGCTCGCCTTCGTCATCGTATGCGCCGGCGTCCTGATCCTGCGCTCGCGCGACCCGCATCGCGAACGCAAGTTCAAGGTCGCCGGCGGTCCGATCGTCCCCGTTCTCGGCATCCTCTCCTGTCTCGCCCTGATGGCGTCGCTGGACGGCCTCACCTGGATCAGGCTGTTCGTATGGCTGCTGATCGGCTTCGCCATCTATTTCGGCTACAGCCGCAAGCATAGCCGCCTGCAGCAGCCTCCCTACCCCGTCCGATGACCGCGCCAGCCTTTCCGACAACGCGCCCGCGTCGCAACCGCCACGACGGCTTCACCAGGCGCCTGGTCGCCGAGAACCGGCTCGCCATCGACGACCTGATCTGGCCGGTCTTCGTCACCGACGGCGAGAACCAGGCGAGCGAGGTCGCCTCGATGCCCGGCGTCGTGCGCGTCTCGCTCGACCGCCTGCCTGCCCACGTCGAACCCGCCGCCCGCCTCGGCATCCCGGCCATCGCCCTGTTCCCGGTCACCCCGATCGACAAGCGCGACGAGGAGGGCACGGAGTCGGCGAACCCGGACAACCTGATCTGCCGCAGCGCCCGCCTGCTCAAAGCCGAGTTCCCCCAGCTCGGCCTGATCGGCGACGTCGCCCTCGACCCCTACACCGATCACGGCCATGACGGCGTCCTCCGCGACGACTACGTCCATAACGAGGACTCCGTCGCCGCCCTGGTCACCCAGGCGCTCAACCAGGCAGCATCCGGCATCGACATCCTCGCGCCCTCCGACATGATGGATGGCCGCATCGGCGCGATCCGCGCCGCACTCGACGCGCAAGGCCTGATCCACACCCGCCTGATGTCCTATGCCGCCAAATATGCCAGCGCCTTCTACGGCCCGTTCCGCGATGCGCTCGGCTCCGGCGGCCTGCTGCGCGGCGACAAGAAGACCTACCAGATGGACCCCGCCAACAGCGACGAGGCGCTGCGCGAAGTCGCCCTCGATCTCGCCGAGGGCGCCGACATGGTGATGGTCAAGCCCGGCATGCCCTATCTCGACATCATCCGGCGCGTGCGCGACCGCTTCGCGGTACCGACCTTCGCCTACCAGGTCTCCGGGGAGTACGCGATGCTGATGGCGGCAGCCGGGCACGGCTGGCTCGATCGCGACCGCGCCATGATGGAGAGCCTGCTCGCCTTCAGACGCGCCGGCGCCGACGGCATTCTGACCTATTTCGCACTGGAAGCGGCCGCACGGCTCAAGGCGTGAACCGCCTCCGGCGCTGGCTGCCGGCGGTTGCCGCCACCGCAGCGGCACTCGCGCTGCTCTGCCTGCTCGGCATCGGCACCGCCCTCTGGTGCACGCTTCCCGGGCGCTTCCAGTCGCTGCGCATCCCCGGCCTCGGCCATCCCGTCGCCGTGAGCTTCGATGCGTTCGGCGTGCCGAGGATCCGCGCCGCCTCGAACGAGGATGCCGCCGCCGCACTCGGCTTCCTGCATGCCCGCGACCGGATGTTCCAGATGGAGCTGATGCGGCGCCTCGGCTCCGGCGGTCTCTCCGACCGCCCCGGCCGCGCGACGCTACCGATCGACCGGATGATGCGCGTGCTCGGCCTGCGCGTGCGTGCCGCCGCCGCCTACCCTCGGCTGCCCGCCCCCGACCGCGCCCTGCTCGACGCCTATGCCAGGGGCGTCAACGCCGAGATCGCCGCGCGCGGCCGCTTCATCGCACCGGAATTCCTGCTGCTCGGCCGTCCCGAGCCCTGGACCCCGACGGACTCTCTGCTCTGGGGACGGCTGATGGCGCTCTCGCTCGGCTCGAACTGGCACACCGAGCTCGCCCGTCTCGCGGCCTCGCCGAGACTGCCGCTCGAGCGACAGCTCGCCCTGCAACCCGCCTCCGGCGAGACCCCGTTGCCGCAGGCCGGCCTGACGTCGGACCCGGCCCTCGTCCGTCTCGCCCGCGACCTGCAGCGCAGCCTGCCGCGCTTCCCTGCCCCCTACACCCTGCCCGAGGAAGCCTCCGACGAGTGGGCCGTCGACGGCGCTCACAGCGGCACCGGCGCGCCGCTGCTCGCCGGCGACCCGCACCTCGCCCTCGGCTTCCCGGCGATCTGGTACCTGGCCCGGATCGACCGGCCGGCCTCCACCCTGACCGGCGCCACCGCGCCGGGAGCGCCGTTCCTGGTCATCGGCCAGAACGGCCATATCGCCTGGACCTTCACCAGCAACGAGGCCGACACCGAGGACCTGTTCATCGAGCAGCCCGGACCGGACGGCACCTACCTCGCGCCGGACGGCCCCCGCCGCTTCACCGTGCGGACGGAGCGGATCCGCGTCCGCGGCGGCGCCGACCAGGAGTTCCAGGTCCGCGAGAGCCGGCACGGACCGCTGATCAGCGACGTGCTGCCGCAGCCGCAGCATCGGATGCTCGCCGTCTCGATGGAGGCGCTGCTGCCGACCACGCCGGCCCACGACGATGCCGCCGCCGGACTGATCGCACTGGATGACGCCACCTCGCTCGAGCAGGCCGCCGCGGCGGCCGCGACCGGCACCGCCCCGGTGCAGAACCTGCTCGTCGCCGACCGCACCCGCATCGCGATGTTCACCACCGGCGTCGTGCCGGTGCGCCGGCAGGGCGACGGCGCCTTCCCGCAGAACGGCGCCGACGGCCTGCATGACTGGATCGGCATCGCCTCGGGCGACCGCCTGCCGCACGTGCTGGCTCCGGCGAGCGGCCACCTGCTCAACGGCAACGAGCGCACCGCGCCTGCCGACTTCCCCGTCTATATGGGCCGGGACTGGCCCAGGGACTGGCGCGCGCGGCGTATCCGCAGCCTGCTCGACGCCTACCCGAAACCCGACCTCGTCCGCTTCGCCGGCATGCAGAACGACACCGCGAGCGCCTTCGCGCTGGCCGTGCTGCCCACCCTGCAGTCCCGCACCGCCGGCGCCGCGGACGATTTCTCCCTGCGCGCGCTGGCGATGCTGAGGGGCTGGGACGGCTCGATGAGCGCCGCCGCACCGCAGCCGCTGATCTTCAATGCCTGGCTGCAACGCTTTGCCGGCGACGTGCTGGATCGCAACGGCGTCGATCCGGCGATCGCCGGACCCTGGCCGGACCTCATCGCCTTCCTGCTCTCAACACCGGGCGCCGCCTGGTGCGGCGGCGATTGCACGCCGATGCTGACGCACGCGCTCAGCGAGTCCACCGCGCAGATCGCCGCCGTGCAGGGCAACGACCCCGCCGATTGGCGCTGGTCGCGCGCGCATCGGGCGATCTTCGACAACGCCTTCCTGCGCACCATCCCGCTCATCGGCCGGCTCGCCAGCCGGGGCGTCGTGGTCTCCGGCGACGAGACCACCCTGCTGCGCGCCGGCAGCGCCGGGCTGGGCGATTTCAGCGCCACCCATGGGGCCGCCTATCGCGGCGTCTACGACCTCGCCGACCCCGATCGCAGCCGCTTCATCGTGACGCCGGGCCAGTCCGGCAACTGGCTCTCCGCCAACGCATGGAATTTGATGCAGGACTGGGCGTCAGGCGCTACCATCACGATCCCCCGGGAGCCCGGCTCCGTGAGCGCACGCGCGAGTTTGACACCATGATGCAGGCAACGGCCGCCGCATGACCTACACGCCGCCCCGAAGACCGCAATTCTTCTACACCACGGCGCCGCTGCCCTGCCCCTACGTCGCCGGACGCACCGAGCGCAAGGTCGTCACCGAGATCTCCGGCCCCGACGCGGAATCGTTGCACGACCGGCTGTCCCGGGCCGGCTTCCGGCGCAGTCACAACATCGCCTACGCGCCGGTCTGTCCGTCCTGCAATGCCTGCGTGCCGATCCGCATCCCGGTCGAGCTGTTCGAGCCCGGCCGCACGCTGAAGCGGCTGATCCGGCGGAATGCCGCGGTGGAGGGCTTCGAAGTGCCCCCGCGTGCCACCACCGAGCAATACGCGCTGTTCCAGCGCTACCAGCATGCCAGGCACGGCGAAGGCGACATGGCCGGCATGAGCTTCTACGACTACCGCGCGATGATCGAGGACACGCCGATCGAGACCTTCCTGTTCGAGTTCCGCGATCCCGACGACGCGCTGATCGGCGTCTGCCTGACCGACCGTCTCGGCGACGGGCTGTCCGCCGTCTACAGCTTCTTCTCGCCCGAGCTCGCCGACCGTTCGCTCGGCAGCTTCGCCATCACCTGGCTGATCGGACGCGCACGCAGCCTCGGCCTGCCCTACGTCTATCTCGGCTACTGGGTCGCCGACAGTCGCAAGATGGCCTACAAGGCCCGCTTCCGTCCCAGCGAGATCCTCTCGCAAGGAACGTGGCGGCCGCTCGAACCCGCCGCTTCCTGAGCGTCGCCCGCGTCATCGCCCGGGACTTCCGATGCTCTTGTCCCGCTTCAAGCACTGTGTTCTGCATATCGGCTTCGAGAAGACCGGCTCGACCTCGATCCAGGCATTCCTGACCGACAACATCCCGCGACTGCGCGAGCAGGGCTACTTCGTCCCGCGTTCGCTCAGCCGCGGGGACGGCTTCTGCAATCACACCAGGCTCGCCGCCTACGCCATCGCCGATCACAAGCTGACCGACGATCTGCGCCTGCATCACGGCGTCAACTGCGTGAGCCAGACCAAAAGCTTTCGCGAGGAGACCACCCTGCGCCTCGACCAGGAAGCCGAGCAGGCCACCGGTTGCCACACCATGCTGCTCAGCAGCGAGCACCTGTCGAGCCGGACCGATGAACCCGGCGAGATCGTCAGGTTGAAGGCCCTCCTCGACGGCTTCTGCGACGACATCAAGATCGTCGCCTACCTGCGCAGCCAGGCCGAGCTGTTGCCGAGCATCTACAATGAGGCGGTCAAGGCCGGCTTCCATGACCTCGACCTGGTGCCGGACTTCGACGCTTGCGACGAACGACGATGGGTCACGAAGCGTTATTTCGATTACGCGACGATCTTGGAGCTCTGGTCGGGAGTGTTCGGCCGCGACCATGTCATGGTCAGGCTGTTCGAGCCCGGAGCCCTGCTGTTCGGCGATGTCGTGCAGGACTTCCTGTTCTCGATCCATATCGATCCATCCCAGTTCAAGGGCTTCCAGCGCTTGAACCAGGGATTGAACCAGAGCGCCCAGCGCTTCCTGCAGGGCATCAACCGATCGCTGAGAGCGCTTCCGCCGCAGGACGAGACCGTCATCCGGCAACGCGTCATCGACATCCTGATGGACAAGGCGCGCGGTCGCGGCCGCCGGCTGACCCTGCAGCAGACCGACGAGTTCCTGTCCATGTTCCGAGAAAGCAACGAACGCGTTCGCCTTCAATGGTTTCCCCAGCGGGCGGAGCTGTTCAGCACCGCATCCGCTTCGTCCGATGCCGAGGAGCCGGCCGGCACCGACATGGAGGAGACCTTCCGGATCGTCACGCTGCTGCTTCGGGCATTGCTGACCTCGGGCTGACCTCGGGCCGACCGACCGGCTGATCCGCTCAGGCCTGCCGCAGCAGCCAGGCAGGTGCTGCGCGTCCGACGTCGCCGCGCTTACCGACATAGGCGGCGAGGTCCGACAGGCTGCGCGGCTTGGCGCCTGCCTGCCAGGCCAGTCCCTGCGCCGCCGTGAATACGCGCACCGCACCCACCCCGCCCCCCTTGGTGGCCTGCAGGCTCGCGCCAGTGCCG
>CAXUCM010000004.1:0-24440 GCA_964249315.1 uncultured Acetobacteraceae bacterium
GCCTGCTGGAGGATGCCGACGGCTCGATGTGGATCGGCACCAGCCAGGGGCTGTCCCACCTGCTCGACCCGACGCAGCTCTTCACGCTGGAAAACCTGAAGCCGGTCATCAGCTCCGTCGTCGTCGGCGAGACTGCCTACCGCGAGCATGCGGTACCGTATACGCGAGAACCCTTCGTCATCCGGTTCGGCTCGCTCGATTTCCGCGCCGGCGGCGTCATCCGCTTCCGGTACCGCCTCGACGGCGTCGACAAGGACTGGGCCGACACCGCGAGCGGCTACGCGCGCTATCCCTCGGTCCCCCCGGGGCATCATCGCTTCGAGCTCATCGCCTACGACCCGCTGACCCACCAGGTCTCGGCCCCGCTATGCGTCCTGTTGCGCGTCAGCGAGCCCTGGTGGCTCTGGTGGCCGCTGCTGGTTCTCTATGCCGCGGCCGGGCTCGGATCAGCCTACGGCATCCTGCGCCTGAGGGTTCGTTTCCTCGTCCAGCAGAGGCGGGCGCTGCAGCGCGAGGTCGAGCTTCGCACCGCGGAGATCCGGGAGGCCCAGGCGACGGACAGCCTGACCGGGTTGCTGACGCGAGGCGAGATACAATCCCGCGTCGTCGGCGCGCTTGCCCACGCGGGTCGGTCCTCGCAGATCGTCGTCGGGCTGCTGGATATCGACCACTTCAAGCGGATCAACGACCGCTTCGGACACCTGACCGGCGACGAGATCCTCAAGGAGATGGGCCGTCGTCTGAAGCTGGCGTTGCAGCCGGGAGAACATGCCGGCCGCTACGGCGGCGAGGAGATCCTGATCGTGATCGAGACCGATCAGATCCCGGAGCCCGATCGGATCGACATCCTGAACATCGCCGCCTGCAGCGAGCCCTTCCGCGTGGATGGCGAGATCATCACCGTGACCTGCAGCATCGGCGTCGCCCACGAGCATGCGAGGGACGATTGGAAATCTTTGATCGGCCGGGCCGACAAGGCGCTCTACCAGGCCAAGACCGAGGGCCGCGACCGGATCATCGTCTTCGCCGGGAATGCGATGAAGCTGGTCAGCCAGAAGACATAGCGTGGCCGCTTCCACGCGCGACCTGCAACGGTAAACGGATCTCGAAGGCTTCGCCTTTGATGGGGTTCAAGCGGCTGCGCCCCTTGGCGTGTTAACCTCGCGCCTGCAAGGCAACGCCCCGGCCTTGAGGATCCATCTGCTTGCCCAATGGTTTCACAACCCTGCCGGGATCGAACGGGTGCAGCAGAGGCTCCGCTCCGGTCAGGATGTCGTTCGCCACCAAGGCTCCGATGGCGGGCGATAGCTGGAAGCCGTGGTTGGAGAAGCCGGCGGCGAGGTAGAGACCGTCCGCGTCAAGACGACCGATGAGCGGCAGGCCGTCCGGCGACTGCGCCTCCGCTCCGGCCCAGACCTGGCTCGGCACGAGTCCGGCCAGCACGGGCAGGATCGCTAGCGCCTGCTGCCATTGCCGTGCCGTGTGATCCGCGTCCGCTTCCACCGCCGGTTCCGGACCGCACGGCCGCGCGAACCAGCGACCGCCGATCATCAACGCGCCGGACGGTGTCTGCTTCAGCGACAGGTTGCGTCCTGCCGCGGTCACGGTCGGCCGCAGCAGCGGCCCGACCGGGATCGACGACACCATCTGCAGCCCGCGCCAGTGCATCGCGACCTCGATGCCGAGCTCGCGGAGGATGCGGGGGCTCCAGGCGCCGGTGGCGAGCACGACGATGTCGGCCCGCTCGAGATCGCCGTCCTCGAGGCGGACGCCGGCGAGGCGGGCGTCTCGGAATGCCGGGGTTCCGCGTCGGTCGTACAGGCATCGGCATCCGGCACGTCGCGCCGCCGCGACGAACGCTCTCGCCGTGCGCACCGGGTTCGCCTGGCCATCCTGCTTCGTCCAGGCGCCGGCGCGGGCGCTGCCGGTCAGTGCGGGTGCCATCGAAGCGATGTCGCCGCCGCAGAGACGCTCGATGGCGATGCCGCCCGCACGGTCGGCCGCGATGCGATGCTCGATGCCCTGCACTTCCGCCTCGGTCTCGGCGATGTGCAGGTGGCCGCCGAGCACCAGCTCCAGATCGGCGTCCAGCTCTGCCGGCAGGCTCGGCCAGCGACGGGCGGCGGCGAGCGTGATCGGATGCTCGGCGGCATGGCGTCCCTGCGAGCGCAGGCCGCCGGCGCTCGCCCAGGTGGCGCCCGGCGCGCTCGCCGGCGGCGCACGGTCGACCAGGGTGACGTCGCCGCCGCGTATGGCGAGGTGGTAGGCGATCGAGGCGCCGATGATCCCGCTGCCGAGCACGATGATCGCGGTCAAGCCGAAGCACCTACCGCGATCCGCTCTCCGGCGCGCAGCGCCAGGGCGACGAGGGTGAGGGCGGGATTGACCGCCGGCAGCGACACGAATGTCGAACCGCCGAGGACCACGAGCCCGGGCGTGTCGTGAACCTGCCCGAAGCCGTCGACCACGGAGCGCTGCACGTCGTCGCCCATCCGGGTGCCGCCGACATCGTGCGTGCTGATCGGCCCGGTCAGGAACGGCCGGCGCCAGGTTCGCGACGCGCCCATGCGGACGAGGATGCGTTCCGCCCGATCCTGCAGGTATGCCATCAGCCTTCGCTCGTTGTCGTGGATGTCGAAGGTGATCCGCGCCACGGGGCGGCCGAGCTCGTCGACCGAGGCGGGATCGAGGTCGATCCGGTTGCCCTCGTATGGCAGGATCTCCGGGTCGATGAACAGCATCGCCGTCCGGTTGTAGGCGTGCAGGAAGAAGTCCCGCCACGGCTCGCCCCAGCGGGGATGGCCGGGCGGCAGGTTCGCCGAGGCCTCGATCGGCAGGTACTGGTTGAACGCGGCGATGCGGCCGCCGCGAATGAAGTCGAGGCCGGAATGGTCGAAATGGTCCGCCGAGAGGTCCGCGATCGCCATCGCTTGGGCGGTCGGACCGATGAAGCGGTTGAGCCGCCGGTCGTCGAAGACGCCGTGCACCGAGGGCTGCTGGCGGGTCATGTAGTGCCGCCCGAGCTGCCCGGTCTCGTTGCCGAGCCCGCGCCGGTGCCGGCGGTCCTGCGACAGCAGCAGCAGGCGGACGTTCTCGAACGTGTAGGCGGCAAGCACGATGGTGCCCCCGGCCTGCAGCCGGACCTGCCCGTTGCCGTCGCGGTAGCGCACGGCGACGGCGCGGCCGCTCTCGTCGGTGACGATCTCGATGACGCGGGCGCCGGTGACGATCCTCAGGCGCCCCGTTGCCAGGGCGTCCGGCAGCACGCTGTTCTGCGCCGAAGCCTTGGCATCCACGTGGCAGCCAAAGCGCGAACAGAAGCTGCAATAGGTGCAGGCCTGCCGGTCGCGGTATGGAACCGTCGCGATCGCCGCCGGCAGCGGGAACGGATGGTAGCCTTCCGCCACGGCAGCATCCGCGAACAGCTGGCCGAGACCGCTGGTGCGCAGCGCAGGCATCGCGTACGGACGCTGCCGCGGCCCCTCGAACGGGTTGCCGCGCCGCGCCGTGGGATCCTCGCTGCGATCCTGCCCCGAGACGCCGAGCAGTTCCTCCGCCGCGTCGTAGAACGGTGCCAGGTCGGCATAGCTCAGCGGCCAGTCGGCCAGGCTGCTTCCGGCCGGGATCCGCGCCTCGCCGTAGCGCGCGACCGTCTCGCTGCGGATCCTGAAGTCGCCCTCGTAGGCGCGCATGGCCGTCGCACCCCAGGCCACCGAGTTGCCGCCGAGCGCCGTCTCCAGCCCCTGCGAACGGGCAGCGTGCGTGGCCGGTTCGGTCTCGTTCCTGCGCCAGGTCGGGACCTCGGCGTTGAACTTGGCGGCACCCCCCTGGTTGCGGAACGCGGTGGACAGGATCTCGTCCATGCGCCGCTCGCGTCCGGAACGCGCCGGGCCTGCCTCCAGCATCACCACCTGCAGCCCGCGACGGACCAGGCTATGCGCGAGGACGCTGCCGGCGGCACCGCTGCCCACGATGACGATGTCGGCCTCCCGTGCCGCGTCGCGATGCGGAGGTCCAGCCGCCGGCGGGGGCTCTCGCGTCGGCAGGTCGGCGAGACTTCGCCGCACCCGGTCGATCGGCTGGTCGAGCCTCTGGTCGCCGGCAGCGTAGCCGAGCTGCGCGCCCGGGAAGCCGATCGCCTTCCAGCCGGCAAAGCCCGTGTTGCCGCCATGCACCGGGTCGCCGAACAGGCCCTCGCGCAGATGACGCCAGAGCCGGTCGAAGGTGGCGCCGGGCTGCTCCTCCCCCAGCCCTTCCAGCGTGCCGGCCTCGAGCGCCGTGATCAGCCGGTCCTGGAGCTGCCGTCCCGCCGCGGCAAAATCGCCGCCGCTTCGCGCATCCAGCAGCGCCAGCAGGGCACGGTAGCGGGCGGCGTCCGCCGCGTAGGCGCCGTCGAGTGCGGCGACGATGTAGGACGCCGCGCCGATTTCGCAGGCGCCCGGCGTTCGCGGTCCCGCCGGGAACAGTCCGTCGAGCAGCGCCGAGAGGGTACGACGTGCCGCGGCATCAAGGGCGGGAGAGATCATGCCGATCCCGGCAACAGGCCGGCAAGGATGAAGTGCGCGCGATACCAGAGCCATTCGGTCTCGAGAAAATATCCGAAGGGTGCGCCGGCAAGAAACGAATCCGTCTGGCCGTTGCGTTCCAGGTAGCTTCGCCAGGCCGCGGTGCGGATGGCCGACTGCACGATCCGGTGCCACCTTGCCTGCTGCTCCTGCGACAGCGCCGGCGGCCCGATCAGCCCTCGCCACAGGGTGAAGGTCACCGGCACGCCGAGTTCGACCAGCGTGGAGACGTGCGCGAACGGCGGCATCCGCCGCGATCCGAGGGCCGCGAGGATGCGCAGCGAGCCGGCGTGCAGATGCGGATGCAGTTCCGCCGCGACGCCGCAGGCCCAGTCGATGCTGCCGTCGATCAGCGCGTCCCAGACCGCGGGCTCGCTCGGTGTCACGACGAACTCGACCTGTGCCTTGGTCCCCTCGGCGATGGCGAGGGCCAGCAGGTGGTTGATTCCTCCCTTGAAGTAGCCGCCGGTGCGCGTCGGCCGGCGGGGCAGATCGGCGACGAAGCCGGCTGCATCGCGCCAGGGCGCGTCGGCGCGCGCCACCAGGTAGAAATGATCCGACACCAGCCGGGCGATCGGGGTCAGGCCCCGATGGGTCAGCGTCATCCCGCGCAGCAGCGGCGCCTGCAGGAAGACCGGGGTGCAGGTCGACAGCACGGCGCCGTCGCCGGACCGCTCGGCCAGCAGGCGCATGGCGTCAACGCCGGGATCGTCGCCGCACGGTCGCAGCCGGAACGCCGGCTCGTCGATGCCGGCTTCGGCCAGCGCCTCGATCAGTGCCGCCGCGAGCACCGGCGGCGCACTGCCCGGCGGACCATGGACGATGAGCTCGGCGGTCTCGCGCATGTCGCCAGGCCCTCGTCATAAGGATACTCGTGATGTGTCTCTGATATCTTACGTCAGCCGGACTGGCAAACTGCCCTTCGGCGGCGAGACTGACCGTTCGGAGACAAGGCTGGGTTCTGAGGATGTGGATCTGTTGCGAGCAGGCAAAGATGTGGGGCTGTTCCCTCTTGCCGGGAAAGCCTCTCTGCCGATCGATCCGCTTCGCGGCTCAATCGCCGAAGGCCTCGGCGCGTGGAGACCATTTTGCTAGAGCATCATCCGATGTAAGCGGTTCGTGCTGACACGCTGACATCGGTGCGTTTGATGTGCTGATGGTCCGCCTCATGTCGGAGCAGCGATGCGTGGACGATCGACGAGAGTATGGGCGCGGCCATCTTTTGCGGCATGGCGCCGAGGGCGGTGCGGCCCGGCGCTCCTGGTCGCCGGAGCAAAAGCAGCAGATCATTCTCGATCTGGTCCGCTCTGGCCTATCGGTGGACCGGTTCGCCCGCCAGCATGGGGTGACCCCCAGCGTCGTGCATCGCCGATGATCCCCGCTGCGTGCGAGCCGGAATCCGGACTTCGCTCGCCTTGACGGTAGGTCTGATCGGGAGACTGCCGCTCAGGACGACTGAAAGCAGCCCCATGGACTTTGCGTCAGCATCTTCTCCCAGGCTCACGCCAAAGTCGGCAACCACCTGACCGTCCGGAGACAGGGCCGGACCCTGCCCATTGATCCGCCTCGCAGCTCGATCGCCAGAGGCCTCGGCGTGGAATACCAACGGTCGTCGATTGTGACCTGTCAAAGGCCAGGGCTCTGCCCTGGACCCGCTCAAGGCGAAGCCTTGAGAATCCATTTGCTTTCTACGAGGTTTCCAAAGGCGAAGCCTTTGGCGGGATCGAGCCGCGAAGCGGATCGATGGGCAGAGCCCCAACCGCAACCCTCGATACGTCAGTATCTATGTGCGGCGGTACAAGACCTGCAAAAAGCGAACGTCCGCTGTCGCTTACCCTCGTCCGGGTGGCGGCCACCCACCCGCTCGGCAATCTGGATGACCCGTTACCTCGCGTGCGAAGCATGAAGCGCCCTCGACGCGGACACCTGTAGACCGATCGCCGCGTCGGCCGGAATGCCGAGCGCGCGCGCCGTCGGGTCGAACAAACCGAACGACAAGGGGTCGCGGCCGGTGAGAGTGCCGAACACGACCAGCGCGTCCAGGTAGGCACCGTATGGGCTGGGGTGATAGCCGATCGGCACCGTGCAGCAGGCGTCAAGCACATCCGAGTCCCACAGGTCGACCGCTCCGGCCGGCTCCGACGCCAGATATGGGTCGCGCTGCGCGACGCCGAGCCGCATGGCGGCGATCCACGCGTCGCCGACGGGAGACACGTCGATGTGGCTCGCCGACGGGTTCTCCATGTTCCAATCGGTCGCCACCGCACGGTAGGACCCTCGGATGTCGCCTTCCATTTGCGCCATCGGGTCTTTCGCCCCGACATACGGCGCGTCCATGCTGGTGCCGTAGAGCAGCTTCTCCGCGTCGCTGCTGGTATAGCCGTACGAGGCCATAGGCGGCGTTTGGAAAAGGGTCACCGGGATCGGCGCACGGCCGACCGCCCGATCGGCGGCGTCGATGCCAGACACCAGTTGGACGACGCCCGACGCGAACGCTGCCGGGTTTCCCTTCGTCGCGACGGTACGACCGGCGACGATGACCTGCGCCGGAAGCGGCTGGCTGCTCTGATCCTGCAGCACGACTCGGTCCCAGCGCGCGCTCTCGATCAACGCCGCATTCGCCGTGTTGCCGCCGATGTTCTTGCCTCCCAGCGTCGAGGCGCTGACAGCCAGGATCGAGACGTCGAGCCGGACCCGCGCTTCCTGCGACAAGCGCAGCACGATGCCCGGCACTCCGCCGAACGGCCCCGCCTCGGCATACTGGGCAGCCGTGTTCGCCGTGAGGTCGTCCAGCTTCGCCGACAGGGTGTCGTCACCGGCTGGATAGCCGAAATCGTCCGGATCGGTCGGCGCTGTCGCTTCGGCTGCGACACAACCTGCTGCGGACGGGCAGAGCAGGTCGTGCACGTGCGGACTGACGACCGCACCCGGCCCGGTGTCGTAGCCGCTGGCGAACCGTCGCACGGGGTCGTATCGACCATGGGTGAAGCTGTCGCCGACGAACAGCACGTGGACGACCGATGTGCGCGAACCAGCCATCGGGTCCGCTTTGTCGGCGCCTGCTGCGGATCCGGCCGACAACGACGTGAAGGCGGCGATCGGCAACATGAATCGACGGGACAATAGCGCTTTCACCGAAGCCTCCGTGTGCGATCCTGTGACGAGGCTGCCGGACGCATCGACACGCCGTCTCGCGAAGGTGAGGTTCGGCACGGCGGGACGAGTGCCGGCGTCGTCGCACCTTCGCGATCTACCAGAACACATCACCCGCAACCATGCCGAGCCGGATCCGCTGGACGGCTGCGGCACGATCCCGTGCCGGGACGAATGATCGCCGGCGGCCTCGCCGCGCCCGCGCTGCGTGCCTCCAGGAGACTGAAGATATCGGATCGACCTCCTCCCGGTCGAGTTGCCGGCGCTCGGCACCGCCGCGAAGCCAATCGATGGCCGGGGCCCTGGCCTTGCATGCGTCACGCTCAGGTCGCCGAGATCAGGCCGCCATCGATACGGATCGCGCTGCCGGTCACGTAGGAGGCACGGGCGCTGGCAAGGAAGACCGCCATGGCGGCGAACTCTTCCGGCCGGCCGTAGCGCCCGATCGGGATCGCGGCCGCCGAGCGGGCCGCCACCGCCTCGACGTTGTCGCCCGCGGCAGCGGCGGCTGCCTGGTCGAGCTGCGCCACCCGATCCGTCGCGATCCGTCCCGGCAGCAGCACGTTGACGGTCACGCCGTCGGACGCCACCTCCGAGGCCAGCGTCTTCGACCAGGACAGCAAGCCGGACCGCAGCGTGTTGGAGATCGCGAGCTGGCGGATCGGCTGCACCACGCCGGAGGAGGCGACGGTCAGGATGCGACCCCAGCCGCGCTCGCGCATGCCTGGAAGCACGGCCTTGGTCAGCGCCATCGGGGACAGCACCATCGACTGGAACTGCTCGCGCCAGCGATCCGAGTCCGGAACCAGGGCGGTGCCCGGCGGCGGGCCGCCGCTCACGTTCACCAGGATGTCGATGCCACCGAACGCCGACAGCACCGTCTCGGCCGCGCGCAGCACGCTCGCCTCGTCGGCAAGATCCGCCGGCGCGATCATGATACGCGACATGTGGCCCGCCTTGCGGATCGACTCCTGCACCGTTTGCAACACGCCTCCACGACGCGCCATCAGGGCCAGCGCGACACCTTCGGCGGCCAGGCCTTCCGCGATCGCGCGCCCCAGTCCCTGCGACGCCCCGAGCACCAGCGCACGCTTGCCGGCAAGACCGAGTTCCATGTTCCAACCTCGAAAGTTAAGGTTGGGGCTCTGCCCCAAACCCCGCCAAAGGCTCGCCTTTGGAAACCTCTTATGAATGGATTCTTTAGGCTACGCCTTGAGCGATCGTGTCGCGAAGCGGATCAATGGGCAGAGCCCTGGCCTTGAAGCCGACGATGCAGCCGCGCGATCATGTCGTCGAGATCCTCCCGGTCCTCGCGCGTGAGCACGTAGCCCGGATTGCGAAGCGACGGCGTGGCCAGGATGCCCCTGCGGAACAGGATCTCCTTGCGCACCGCCAGCCCCATGACGGGCTGCTGCTCGTAGCGTACCAGCGGCAGGTAGGTGTCGAACAGATCCTGCGCTGCCGCCGCGTCTCCTGCCCGCGCCAGTCGAACCACGCCGGTCAGCATCTCCGGATAAGCGAAGCCGGTCATCGCCCCGTCGGCGCCGCGCGTCATCTCCTGCGGAAGGTACAGCCCGCCATTGCCGGTCAGGATGCTGATGCGCCGGCCGGCCTCGGCCTGCGTGTCGCGGACCCGCTTGAGCTTGGCCAGACCGGGACAATCCTCATGCTTCAGCATGACGATCTGCGGCAGCGCGCGGACCAGGCGGTTCAGCACCGGCACCGTGAGGTGCACGCCCGTCGCCTGCGGAAAATCCTGCACCACGATCGGGATGTGCGGCCCCAGCGTCGCGCCGACCGACGCGTAATAGTCGAAGATGGCGCCGTCGTTCCTGAGGTTCGGCGTGGGCGCGACCATGACGCCGGCCGCTCCGAGCTCCATCACCCGGGCCGCAAGGGCCGCCATCGGGCGCAGGCCCGAGGCGCTGACGCCCACCACCACGGGAACGCGACCGTCCACCGCCTCGAGGAAGCGCCTGGCCACCAGGAGGGATTCATCGGGCAGCAGCTTCTCGGCCTCACCCATCATGCCGAGCACCGTGATGCCGGTCACGCCCGCCTCGAGGTAGAACGCGGCCAGGCGCGCGATATCCGCCTCCAGCACCGTGCCGTCGGTATCGAACGGCGTCACCGCGATCGCGAAGACGCCGGTCTCGGTGCTATCGATCAATCGAGCCAAGCGACCTCCTCTGCGACACCGTCAGACCTCGAGCGGCGCGCGCGATGGCGTGCAGCTCACCGCGACGACGAGGCCGGCATCGCCGACGACGTGCCGGTATCGATAATGGACCGGCAGGTAGACCGCGTCACCCGGCTTGAACGCATGCTCGCGCCCGTCCGCGAGGTCGGTCTGCGACGACCATCCATGCAGGCAGTACAGCACCACCTCGTGCACGCCGTCGCCTTCGACGATGGTCTCGAAGAACGGCATATACGTCGTGATGTGGAAGGAGAACGACGAGCCCTGATGCTGCCGGGTGATCAGGCGGTGGCTGAACTCGCGATCCTCGTGCACCCAAACGCGCTCGACATCCTCCTGCCGGCTCCACATGATCCTCTCGCCCATCGTCCGTCTCCTTGCATTTGACCCGGCAAGGCCGGGGCTCTGCCCTGGACCCGCTCAAGGCTCAGCCTTGAGAATCCATCCCTAAGAGGTTTCCGAAGGCGAAGCCTTTGGCGATCGAGCCGCGAAGCGGATCGATGGGGGCGGAGCCCCAACCTCAACCCTCCATGCTTACACCCTGCGTCCGACCTCGAACCCTTCGAGGATCGCCGCCTCCACGTCGCGCGGCGCGTAGGCATCGCCCACGACCCGTACCGCGACCGGGTCACGGGCCAGCGCCTCGGCCAGCGTCGCGCGCGGACGTCCCGGTGCGGCGACCACGATGCTGTCGTATGGGCCGGACCAGGCACGCTGGCCGGAGATCGGGTTCCTGAACGACACCCGCCCGTCGGCATACGATACCGGCTCCGACAGCGTGCGCAGCGAGACCCCGGCCTGGAAGGCGCGCCGGTAGAACTCGGTGACGTTCTGCAGCTCGAGCTTCTGGCCGACCTGCAGCGACTTCGTCGAGATCGTGACCTCTCGTCCCAGCTCGGCGAGCATGATGGCGGCGACCAGGCCGGGCTGGCGGTCCAGCTCGTCGATCACCAGCACCCGCCGGCCGATCGATCCCGGATCGCCCACCGCCTCGTCGACGCTGCGCGGCACGCCCGCCAGGCCGGGCAACGGTGACGGTCGTACGCAGGCGCCGGTCGCCACCACCACCACCTCCGCGCCGAGCGCGCGCACCAGGGCCGGGTCCGCCGCACGGCCGAGCCGGAGCGCGACGCCGAGCCGCTCGACCGAAGCGACCTTGTGCGCGAGCAGGCGGCCCCACTCCTCGCGCCCGGGCGGCCGCATCGCCAGCAGCAGCCGGCCGCCGAGCCTGGCCGAGGCCTCCACCAGCGTCACCGCGTGGCCGCAGCGGGCGGCCTGCAGCGCGGCCTCGAGACCGGCGGGACCGCCCCCGGCGCCCAGGACCCGCTTGCGCTCCCGGCGCGGCGGCCGCGCGCGGTAGGTCAGCTCGCGGCCGGTCACCGGGTTGCCGACGCAGCCGATATGCCGGCCGCGATGCAGCCGGCCGAAGCAGGCCTGCTCGCAGGCGACGCAGGGCACGATCTCGCCGCCGCGTCCGGTGCGCGCCTTCAGCGGCAGCTCCGGATCGGCGATCAGGGCGCGGCACATGCCGGCCATGTCCGCGTCCCCGCGCGCGATCAGGGCCTCCGCCAGTTCCGGCGTGTGGATGCGCGTGCCGTGGAGGACGGGC
Source organism: uncultured Acetobacteraceae bacterium (assembly GCA_964249315.1). Classification (GTDB taxonomy): domain Bacteria; phylum Pseudomonadota; class Alphaproteobacteria; order Acetobacterales; family Acetobacteraceae; genus Lichenicoccus. Next base: position 11,528 of record CAXUCM010000004.1, read on the forward strand.
ACCGAGACCGCCTGCCTGATCTGCCGCGCGACCGCGGCGAACGGCGCCTCCGGTCGTCCCATCGGCGGCTCGTGCAGCATGTTGCTGACCAGGTCGCCGTCGGTGCCGGCGCTGACGTCGACGTAGTCCAGCGCTCCCGCCTGCTGCAGCAGCGGGACGATACCCGCCATGTCCTCGGCGGTCAGGCCGCCCTCGACCAGCTCGTGGCCGGAACAGCGGATGCCCACCGGCACGTCGTCGCCGACGGCCGCACGCACCGCGCGCAGCACGGCGGCGGGAAACCGGATCCGGTTCTCCGGCGAGCCGCCATAGGCGTCGGTCCGATGGTTGGTCAGCGGCGAGAGGAACTGCTGCAGCAGCAGCCCGTGCCCGCAATGGATCTGCAGCCCGTCCAGCCCGGCCGCGAGGCAGCGCCGCGCGGCGGCGGCGAACGCGGCGACGATCTCCTCGATCTCGGCCACGCTCATCGCGTGCGCGACCTCGCCGTATTTCTGCTCGTAGCCGTTCGAGGCGGACCACAGCGCGGTCGGCCGCGCGCTCGAGGCCAGCCCCATATGCGACAGGTAGCCGAACACGCGACCGCCGTGACGATGCACCGCATCCGCCACCGCCCGCAGGCCGGGGATGATGCCGTCATCGTAGTTGCACAGCAGGCCGGTCAGCCCGGGCGAGGACGGATGCACCTGCTGCGAGCCGAGCATGATCAGCCCGACCTCGCCGCGCGCGCGCTCCTCGTAATAGGCGATCATCGCATCGTCCGGGCGGAAGTCGCGGCCCATGCCGGTGCCGTGGCCAGTAAGCACGATGCGGTTGCGGATCTCGAGGCGGCCGAGCCGGATCGGCGAGAACAGGTGCGTCAGGCCGGCCACGTCCGCGCGTCCCCGGATCTCACGCACGGCCGACGAAGCGCCCGGAACCGGGGCGGCCGAGGATCGCGCCGCGATCCCACACCTTCTCGCCGCGCAGGAAGGTCGTGGCGACGCGCGCGGCGAAGATCTCGCCGTCATACGGACTCCAGTTCAGATCGTCGTGCGTGTCCGCGGCATGGAATATCGTGTCGCCGAGCTCGAGGACGGCGAGATCGGCATCGGCGCCGACCGAGAGCGTGCCCTTGCGCGGCCAGAGCCCGAAGAAGCGCGCCGGCCGCTCGCAGAGATGCTTCATCAGATCGCGTTCGGGTGCGTCGACGCGGGCTCGCAGCTCGGTGTACAGCGACGGCGCCAGCGTCTCGAGTCCGGGAATGCCGGCGCCGGCGTCGAAGATCGACTCCGCGAGCTTGTTGTCCAGCGGCCAGCTCGAATGATCCGACGAGATGAACTCGACCTCGTCGCGGCACATCGCCCGCCACAGGCCGGGCAGCGCGCCGGACCGGATCGGCGGGTTGACCTTCATGCGGGCGCCCAGACGGCCGGTATCGCGGGCGGCGTCGAAATGCAGGTAGTGCATGCAGGTCTCCGCGGTGGCGCGCGTGCCGGCTTCGCGGAACCGCCGGACCAGATCGAAGCCCTGGGCGCAGGAGACGTGCACGATGTGCACGTGCGCGCCGGTCGCCAGGCCGAGCGCCAGGAAACTCGCCGTCGCCGCCAGCTCGGCCGCGACCGGGCGGCTCGGCTCATGCCACTCTGCCGCGACCAGCCCCTCGCGCCTGGACGCGGCGATGCCGGCGCGGACGATCTCCTGATCCTCGTTATGCAGCCCCACCGGCAGCCGGAGTGCCGCCGCCGTCTCGAGGATCGTCAGCATCTGGTCGGCGGGAATGCGCGGAAACCGCACCGGATGGCTCTCGAAGCTGGAGATCTTGAAGGCGCAGACGCCGGCGCGCGCCAGCGCCTCCATCTCGCCGCTGCCCTGGCCGGCGGCGATCGTGGCGTAGAGCGCGACGTCGGCGTAGCTCTCGCGCTGCACCGCCTCGATCTTGGCCGCGAGCCGCGCCAGCGTGGTGAGCGGATCCGGATTGTCGTACGGCATGTCGACGAGCGTGGTGATGCCGCCTGCAAGCGCCGAACGCGTCGTCGATCGCAGGCCCGGCAGGCCGGCATGGCTGGTCGCGTGCGTCTGCCCGTCGATCAGGCCGGGCAGCACGAAGGCGCCGCCGGCATCGTGCAGCTGTCGCGCCGGCGGCCTCGCGCCGGTGCCGATCGCCAGGATGCGGCCGGCGCCGACGGCGACCCATCCGTCGGGGACGGTCCGGTCCGGCAGCACGAGGGTGCCGCAGACGAGAGCGTCGAACGGCGGCGCGGGCTCCATCACGACAGCGACGCGTCGCGCGCGAGGTGGGTCGCCGCGCGGAGCACGGCTGCCTGCGCCGGATCGACGACCGGGATCTGCAGCGCCGCCTCGACCCTCGGCCGGTAGACGCCCATCGTGGCACATCCGAGGATGAGCACGTCCGCACCGTCCTCGTCGCGCATCCGGCGGCCGACGCTGATGATGCGCGAGATCGCCCGGTCGTCGTCGAGGAGATCCAGGACGCCCAGATCGAGCGGTCGATCCGCGGCCATCCGGTCGGACAGCCCGAGCTCGCGCACCATGCGGGCGTGACGTCCGATGGAGCCCTGCTTGATGGACACGATGCCGAACCGCGCGCCCAGCTCCAGCGCGGCGACGAGGGAGCATTCCGCGATGCCGAGCACCGGCGTCGCCAGCTCCTCACGCGCGAGATGCAGCCCGGGATCGGAGAAGCAGCCGATGACGAAGATGTCGGCCGGATGGTCGTGGAAGTAGTCGCAGACCGGGATCACCACCGACTCGACGTGACGCTGCGTCTCGATGCCGGCGGGGCCGCCGGGAAGGGTCCGGAAGACGAGCTCGGTGTCGGGCGGCATCGCGATCGCGCCGCAAGCCTGCTCCATCTTGCCGGTCACGGCGACCGAGCTGTTCGGATTGAGCACCAGGACGGTTTTCATCGGGAACTCCCAGCGAAAGGCCGGGGGTTTCACCCCCGGACCCCATCAAAGGCGGGGCCTTTGAAATCCTATTCGCTCATCTCCGAGCGTCTCCTTCCGGATCTATGCGCGTTTCCTTCGACATACAATGTTTCGGGCAATATCTTTGTAGGATATCATGGGTATCCGGTTCTTCGAGATCCAGCCAATCCTCGACGCGAATCCCGTTTCATGACCCGAGGGGCGGCATGACATCCGACAGCTTCCAGCAATCGCTCTGGTCGGCGCTGACGCCGGAGCTGGACTCCCCGCCCCCGGCGTCGGGGTCGCTGCGGGCCGACGTCGCGATCGTCGGCGGCGGGCTGCTCGGCCTGTCGAGCGCGCTGCACCTCGCGGAGGCCGGCACCTCGGTCATCGTCCTGGAGTCGCACGCGATCGGCTTCGGTGCGTCCGGCCGCAACACCGGCTTCGTGGTTCCGAGCCTCAAGGGGAGCCTCGGGCTGGGAGAGGCGACCGCCCTCGTCGGCTCGCACAACGCACAGGCGCTGCTGCGCATGATCGGCGCCGCCGGCACCGGGCTGTTCGAGCTGGTGCGCCGTCGGGCGATCGAATGTGCCGCCGAGCAGACGGGCTGCCTGCAGCCGACGCCGAACCGCTCCGGGCTCGACCGCATCGAGCGGCAGGTCCGCGATTGCCGAGCCCTCGGCATCGCGCTCGAGGCGCTCGATGCCGGCCAGATCCTCGCCGCCAGCGGCATCCCCGGCTATTTCGGCGCCCTGCGGTTCCCGACCGGCGGGCAGATCAACCCGCTCGCCCTGGTTCGCGGTCTCGCGAGCTCCGCGAGTGCGGCCGGCGCGCGGCTCTATCGTGGGCACGCGGCCAGCATCGAGCGAAACGGGGGTGCCTGGCGCCTGTGTACGGCGGATGGCGCGGAGATCCATGCCGACACCGTCATCCTGACCACGAACGCGCTGGTCGGCGAGCTGATGCCGCGGGTCCGACGCAGCCTGATCGCGGCGAAGAGCTACCAGGTTGCGACCCAACCGCTCGACCCAGAGGTGCGGCAGCGCATCCTGCCGGGCCGGCAGCCCCTGGTCGACCTGAGAAACCATCCCTTCGCGGTGCGCTGGAGCCCGGACCACCGGCTGGTCACCGGCGGCGGCGCCCTGTTCGGCGGGCGCGACGCGGTGGCGCGGATGAGCCGCTTCCTGCTGCGTCGGCTGGATCGCCTCGTGCCGGGCCTGCCGACGCTTCACGCGGCCCACGCCTGGCACGGCGTGATCGCCGGCACCGGCGACTTCATGCCGCGCTTCTGGCGCCTCGGGAGCGGTCTCTACGCGCCGATCGGATGCAACGGCCGAGGCGTTGCGCTGACGACGGCGCTCGGCGGCTGCATCGCGCGATACCTGACGACGGGGGATGCGGGCGCGATGCCGATCCCGCTCACCGAACCGACGCCCTGGAAGCTGCACGGGCTCATGCGCTTCGCGCCGGCCCTCTGGCTCGCGCAGTCCCGGCTGAAGGATTGGAAAAACGACCTCGCCGCCAGGCGAGAGACCCGATAGACCTGCTTGGCCACGTGTCCCTGCCGATCCCTTCCTGCAGAACCAAGATGTCGTCCAAGCCGCAACGCCCTCCGGAATCCATGACGAGCAAGGTGTACGCCGCCCTCAGGCGCGACATCCTCTCCTGCCAGATCAGTCCCGGGCAGGAGCTCTCCGAAGGCGAGCTCGCCACCCGCTTCAAGATGAGCAAGACCCCGGTCCGGGAGGCGCTCGCCAAGCTGCGCTCCGACGGCCTGGTCAAGACCTTCCCCAGGCGCGGCTACCAGGTGGCCCCGGTCACCTTTCGCGACATGAACGAGCTGTTTGACCTTCGCAACATGCTGGAGTCGCGGGCCGCAGCGCTCGCCAGCCAGAAGATCGCGGACGAGGAACTGCGGCAGCTGGGCCACCTCGCGGCCATCATGTACGATCCTTCGGAGCATCTCAGCATCCGGCGCTTCGTGCAGGCCAATCGCGACTTCCACGAGATCATCGCCCTGGCATCGGGAAACCGCCGGCTCTACGACATGGTCATGCAGGTGCTCGACGAGCTGCAGCGCTTCTTCCATCTCGGCGCACAGCTGCGGGACATCGGCAGCGAGACGACGGATTATCACCACCAGATCGTCATGGCGCTCAAGGCCAGGGATGCCGCCCGGTCACAGGACGTGATGATCGCACACAACGAGGCATCCCAGCGCGGCCTGGTCGTGACCCTGACGCAGCAATCCGCCAGCGTCATGCAGATCACGCCGCGGCCGGCCGAGCGGGTCCGGAACACGCGCTCCTCAAGCTGAGCACGCGGCCTGCGGCTCCGCACGCGTTTTGTGCAGCCGCCAGGGCGGATGCGCATTTCCTCGCCATGTTACGTCTCCAGGCCGAAAAAACTCCGCCGGCAGCCCGCAAAAGCGCTGGTGGTATACTCGTGAGATGTGTCTAATATTCCAGGCGGGGCGGTCGAGGCGAGCATGCGTCACCGATGATCGTTGCGGCAGCCGCGCCTGCAGCCTCAGTGGAACCCATCTTGCTAAGATGATTGGATTCTCAAGGCTTGCCTTGAGCGGGTCCAGGGCAGCGCCCTGGCCTTGATGGGTCAAGTTCAAAGGCTGTTGGTACCACTCTGTGCCCCTAAACTGCTGGATGCATGAGACCGATCGATGTCCAAGCTCGCAGACCCAACGGCCTCACGATGCCCCGTTGCTTTGGGCCCGGTCACTTTGGGTCTGGTTACGCTCGCACTGGCTTGCGGCGTCCGCCCGCAGGTCGCCGTGGCGGCCGCACCCGATAGTACCGCCTCCGAGCAGGTCATCGTCACCGGCACCCGCGACCCGAACGCGACCGCTCGCAACAGCGTGAGCCCGGTCGTGGTGATCACCGGCGCGCAGCTGCGCGCCACCGGCCAGGCCGACCTGCGGGACGCGCTGACGCAGCTGGCGCCTTCGATCACGACACCCGACATCGGCGGCGGAAACGCCAACCTGGTGGATGCGCTGAGCCTTCGCGGGCTCACCTCGGACCAGACCCTCGTGCTGGTCAACGGCAAGCGCCGGCACACAACCGCGGTGATCGCGGACTATGAAGGGCCGCAGACCGGCACGACCCCGGTCGACGTCGACCTGATCCCGACCGCCTCGATCGACCATGTCGAAGTGCTGCAGGATGGCGCGGCCGCCCTCTACGGTTCGGATGCGATCGCCGGGGTGATCAACATCATCCTCAAGTCGAGCGCCTCCGGAGCGAGCGCCCAGGCCATCAACGGCGGCTATTATGCGGGCGACGGGTTCACGACCGGAGAGACTGCGAATGCCGGCTTCGCGCTCGGCAGCAGCGGCTTCTTCAACCTGAGCGCCGAGTACAAGCACCAGGACCACACGATCCGGGTGAACGACGACGACCGGGTGAATGCGCCGCTCAACCCGTTCGTGGGCAACCCGGAAGCGACGCGAGAGACCATCTCCTACGACGCCGGCTACGACTTCAACACGGCAATCAGCCTCTACTCGTTCGCCAGCTACGGGCACCGCAACGGCGAGGGCTATCAGAACTACCGTCTTCCCGACGTCGCGCCGACGATCTACCCGGACGGCTTCGTGCCGCAGATCGCGCTGTCCTCGAACGATTTCAGCATCACCACGGGACTGAAGGGCGCGCTCGGCGGAGGCTGGAACTGGGATCTCAGCACGACCTACGGCGCGGAGTACGATGATGTCGACATCTTCGACACCATCAACACGTCGCTGCTGCAGGAGACCGGCTTCAGCCCGACCCGGTTCCGGAACGCCTCCTTCAGCGACGGCGAGTGGACGACGGATCTCGGCGTCCGCAAGGCGTTCGAGACCGGTCTCTTCCCGGCCCCGGTCAACTTCGCGATCGGCGCCCAGTATCGCTACGACACCTACAATGTCGGGCCGGGCGATCCCCGCTCGTATTTCGGCAGCGGTCCGCAGGCCGAGGACGGCCTCTCCCCGATCAGCCTCAGCCACTCGAGTCGCGACGTCACCGCCGGCTACATCGATCTCTCGACCCAGATCGTGCCGAGGCTTCAGGTCGATCTTGCGGGACGCTTCGAGCACTTCACCGATGTCGGCGACACCGAGACCGGCAAGCTGTCCGCCCGCTACGATTTCGACAAGTACGTCGCCTTCCGCGGCGCCGTCAGCAACGGCTTCCGCGCGCCCAGCCTGGCGGAGGAGCACTATACCAGTCTCGGCGTGCTGCCGACCGGAGCCCAGGGGATCGTGGCGGTCGATTCCGTCACCGCCAGGATCCTCGGCGCGACGCCGCTGAAACCCGAACGATCGACCAACTTCAGCGCGGGCTTTCTGGTCAATCCGCTGCCCGCGTTCCATGTCAGCGTCGACGCCTACCAGATATCGATCCGGGACCGGATCGCCCTTGGCGGCGTCTATAACGGCGAGACCGCGATCAACGCCCTGGGTGCGCAGGGCATCGTCCTGCCTCCCGGCATCATCCCGGCGGACGTCTCGGCGCAGTATTTCGCGAACGCCGCGAGCACTCGGACGCGCGGCGTCGATATCGGCGCGACCTACGTCACCCAGCTCGGCCAGCAGGGCCGGATCGACTGGAACGCGTCGTTCAACCTGAACGAGACCAATGTCCGTCATCTCACCGACGACCTGAACGGCAACGCGCTGCTGAACGCCCAGGGCGTCGCCTACCTCTCGACCTACTTTCCGAAGAACAAGCTGATCTTCGGCGGTCACTGGTTCGATGGCCGGGTGGATCTCTCGCTTCACGAAATCCGATACGGCTCGGCGATGTCGCAGCTGCAATATACGAGCGGTCCGAACGCCTTCTCCAATACGGACTTCCTGGGCTTCGAGAACACCCCGCAATGGGTGACCGACATCCAGCTCGGCTACCACGTGACGCGACGGCTTCGCCTGGCGGTCGGCGCCAACAACCTGTTCGACGCCTACCCGCGCGAGATCCCGCCGGAAACCCAGTATCTCGGCGTGTACCGGTATGATTATACGATCGAGCAGGTCGGCATCAATGGCGGCTTCTACTACCTGCAGCTGAACTGGACCCTCTGACGCGGCGCTTCTAGACTGTTCGGGCGATCCGCCTCGCATGGTACTGGCGGCTGGAGGGCAACGATGCGAGAGCCGGTCGTCGAAGCCCGGGACGTCCGCAAGCGTTTCGGAGCGTCCGAGGTGCTGCGAGGACTATCGCTCAGCGTCACGGCCGGCGAGACCGTCAGCGTGATCGGTCCGTCAGGTTCGGGGAAGTCGACGTTCCTGCGCTGCATCAACCATCTCGAGAAGATCGACAGCGGCACGTTGACCGTGGACGGGGACTATGTCGGCTACAAGAGGGTGGGGAACACGCTCCGCGAGTTGAACAACCGCGAGATCGCCGCCAAGCGGGCCAGGATCGGCATGGTGTTCCAGCGCTTCAACCTGTTCGCGCACCGGACGGCGCTGGAGAACGTCATCGAAGGCCCGATCGTGGTCAAGCGTCAGGCTCGGCGCGCAGCACTGGATCAGGGCATGTCGCTGCTGGCACGTGTGGGCCTGGCCGAGAAGGCCGGTTGCTATCCGGCGCAATTGTCGGGCGGCCAGCAGCAGAGGGTGGCCATTGCGCGAGCACTGGCGATGCAGCCCGCCCTGCTGCTGTTCGACGAGCCCACCAGTGCGCTCGATCCCGAACGCGTCGGCGAGGTTCTCGACGTGATCCGGACGTTGGCGTCCGACGGCATGACGATGATCGTCGTCACCCACGAGATGATGTTTGCCCGGGAGGTCTCCACCCTCGTCGCCGTCATGGATGAGGGCATCGTCGTGGAGTGCGAGACGCCGGAACGGCTGTTCAGCAAGCCGGAACACTTTCGCACGCGCTCGTTCCTGGCCAAGATCCCCTGACGTCGGCCACACCTTGGTCCGGGAACAGGCAATCATCAACAGGGAGCGTCGGATGAGGCGATGGCCGATCAGCGCACGAGCGTTCCATGCCGGGCTCGCGCTCTGGATCCTGACCTTCGATACCGCGGCCGCAGGACCGGTGGCCGCGACGCCGCATGATCTGCTGCCCCAGGCGGTTCGCGACGCCGGCGTCATCATCGTCGCGACCGACGCGCATCATCCGCCCTGCGAGAGCTTCGCCGACGACAATGTCACGATGGTCGGCTTCGAACCGGATCTTTGGAACGCGATGGCGCACCATCTCGGCGTGCGCGTAAGGGCGGTGTCGGTGGATTTCGACGGCCTGATCCCGGGCGTCCTGAGCGGACGCTACCAGGTCGCGATGGAATGCATGTCGGACTCCGCCGAACGCGAGCGCGAAGTCTCCTTCGTCGATTATGCTTACGCCACCAACGTCGTCTACACCCTGGACAGCAGTCCGGCGGTCGCGGGAGCCGCAAGCCTGTGCGGTCTCAGCGCCGGGGCGCAAGTCGGCACGGACTTCGTCGACAGCCTGAAGGCACTGTCGAAGACCTGCACGGACCGCGGCAAGGCGTCGATCGCGATCAAGCAATTTCCGTCGGGCGGCGCGGTGCTGCTGTCGCTCTATTCCCGGCGCGTCGACTTCATCCTCAACGACGAGGGCGCGGCATCGGAGCTGAAGAAGAACTCTCCGCAGAAGCTGCGGGTCACCGACGTGGGATTGCCGATGGTGATGGTCGGCGCATCGGTTCGTTCCGGCGACAAGGAGCTCGCGCACGCGCTTCTCGCCGCCCTGCGACAGATGCATGCCGACGGGTCCTATGATGGCATCATGACCAGGTGGGACCTGAAGCCGCTCGTGCTTGCGCAACCCGGGATCAATCTGGCGACGGCGCACTAGGCTCGATGGACGACCATCACGCAGAGCCGGCGAAGCATGCCGCCCGGATCGTGGTCCGGCCGCGGCGCTGTCCCGGACGGATCGCAGCCCTGCTGGTGGTCGCGGCCCTCCTCGTCGTGACCCTGCGATCCGTCATCACCAACCCGAACTTCCAATGGGACGTCGTCGGCCGCTACCTGTTCTCGAAAGTCATCCTTGCCGGGCTGGAGACCACCCTCCTGCTGACGAGCGTCACCATGACCGTGGGAACCGCCATCGGCACCTCGCTGGCGCTGCTGCGCTCGCTCGGCAGCCCGCTGCTGTCGGGCTTCGTCTCGGTCTATGTCTGGTTCTTCCGGGGCACGCCGCAGCTCGTCCAGCTGCTGTTCTGGTTCAACCTCGCCGCCCTCTACCCGTCCTACGCGATCGGCGTTCCCTACCTGCTTCCTCGACTGTTGCATGGTTCGGTCAACGACATCATCACCCCGTTCTCCGCGGCGATCCTCGGGCTCGGTCTGAACGAAGGGGCCTACATGGCGGAGATCGTCCGCGCCGGCATCATGGCGGTCGATGACGGTCAGATCGAGGCGGCACAGACCATCGGCATGCGCTGGAGCCAGGTCATGCGCAGGATCGTCCTGCCGCAGGCGATGCGCTTCATCATGCCGCCGACCGGCAACCAGGTCATCGGCATGCTGAAGACCACGTCCCTGGTCAGCGTCATCGCGCTGTCGGACCTGCTCTACTCGGCGCAGACGATCTACTCGCGCACCTTCCAGACCATCCCCCTGCTGATCGTCGCCTGCTTCTGGTACCTGCTGGTGACCACGCTGCTGAGCGGCATCGAGCGCATGATCGAACGCAGGCTCGCGATCGGAAGCGCCGGCGTTTCGTGAATGAAGCCCGGGATGTCCTCCTGTTCTCCTATGGCACCTTGCAGGACGAGCACGTCCAGCTTGCCTGCTTCGGTCGTCGCCTCGTCGGCGAGCCTGATAGGATTGCCGGCTACGTGCAATCCTCGATCGGGATCGCCGATGGAGACGAGACGAAGTCCTACCCGATCCTGGACCCGACCGGAAACGCGGCCGACGAGGTGTTTGGCCAGCTGTTCAGATTGACCGCATCAGAGCTCGCTCGCGCGGATGACTATGAAGGAACGGAGTACCAGCGCGTTCGCGCGCGACTTCGATCCGGTGACCATGCCTGGGTCTATGTGAGGGCAAGGCCGGGCTCCGCCCTGGACCCGCTCAAGGCTGAGCCTTGAGAATCCATTTGTTCAAGAGGTTTCCGGGTCGCCGGGCCAGGAAAAGCGGATGTTGCCGTCTTGCAGGCCGGCCAGCACGATGTCCACGCCTCCGGAGCGCACCATCCACTCCAGCCGGTGGTCGCGGTACTCGCGACGTCGACCGCCCGTGGTGTAGAGGTTCGGCATCGACGAAATCCGGGCCGCGGCGGCGTCGAACTCGGCGAAGGTCTCGGCGACCGCGGGACGCGCCGAGACCCGTGCATGCCAGCGTGCCAGCGGCGAGCCGGTCGGCGGACCCAGGCCGTAATGGACCGAGCGATTCACCATCGGTGCCGCCGCCAGGTCGGCATGGCCGAAGCCCTCGCCGTTGAACCAGTCGTCGCTGCCGAGGCGGTCGGTGAGCCAACGCTGCAGCGTCCTTGTGTCGCGTCGGCCGACGTCGCGCAGCTGGTCGGCAAGCTCTCCGGTGGCGCGGCCGAACCACAGGATCTCTGCCCATGCCCAGTTCACCGCCTCGTACTGCGCGTCGCAGATGGCCTCCGTCATGCGGGCGCGGGCACGGCCGAGCGGGTCGGCCGGCAGCAGCGGCGGATCGGGGAAGCGTGCTTCAATGTAGTCGAGGATGATCGGCGAGTCGAAGATCGGCGTCGCGTCCTCGACGAGGAGCACCGGCACCTCGCGGCGGGGATTGGCGTCGGCGAAGGGAGTGCCGACGCGGCCGGTGCCGAAATCCTCCGGCACCGACAGCTCGAACGGGATGCCCTTCTCGCGCAGCGCGATCTTCACCTTTTGCGCGTAGGAGGAAAGCGGGTGTTCATACAGGATCACGGTTGATCTCCCCGGTCCGGTTCGGCGCCGACAGCGCGCGGCGCAGGGCGTGCACCTGGCGAGTGAGGCGGCCGAGCTCTCCCGCGGTCATGCCGGAGCGCTCGAGCATGGTCTCGCCGAGGCAGCCGGTCCTCGCCCATAGCGCATGGCCGGCCGCGGTCATGCCGATCCGGACCTCGCGCTCGTCCTCGGCGTTGCGGGTGCGGGTGAGCAGGCCGGCGGCGGCGAGCCGCTTCACCACAGGGGTCACCGTGCTCGGCTCCAGTGCGAGGCGCGCCGCGATCGCACCGACGGTGCGTCCGTCCGCCTCGCGCGCTGCCTGCAGCACCAGGAACTGCGGATAGGTCAGGCCGAGACGATCGAGCACCGGCTTGTAGGCCCGGTTGACGGCCAGGGTTGCGCCGTAGAGGGCAAAGCAAAGCTGCTCGTCGAGCGGCATCGGGTCAGGCATCGGCACGGTTCCAGGCGGCCTCGACGGCTTACCACGGTGAACCTTGTCGCGATAATGTTTATCTTCGGGACGATCTCGTCGCGATATAGATCCTGCCGCGGCGAGAGCGCCGAAGGTCAGTGCAAGGAGTTCACCATGCCTGTTGACGTGAAGTATCGTACCACCGGATCGGCAACCGGCGGTCGTGACGGCGAAGCCATGTCGGAGGACGGGGCGTTCCAGGTCAAGCTCGCCACGCCGAAGGAACTCGGCGGCGCCGGCGGATCCGGAACCAACCCGGAGCAGCTGTTCGCCGCCGGATATTCGGCCTGCTTCATCGGCGCGCTGAAGGCAGCCGGACAGCAGCTCAAGCTGCGGGTGCCGGCGGAGACCAGGGTCTCGGCAACCGTCGGCATCGGTCCGCGCTCGGAAGGCGGCTTCGGCATCACCGCCGACCTCACGATCGACCTGCCAGGGGTGAGCCGTGACGACGCGCAGCGCCTCGTCGAGACGGCGCACGCGCTCTGCCCGTATTCGAACGCGACGCGCAACAATGTCGATGTCGGGTTGACGCTCGTCTGACAGCCAGGCAAGGCCAGGGCGCCGCCCTGGACTGGACCCGCCGGGCGCCCGGGGGGGGGGGGGGGGGGCCGCCGCGCCCGGGGGGGGGGGGGGGGGCGGGGGGCGGGGGGGG
>CAXUCM010000004.1:24450-29725 GCA_964249315.1 uncultured Acetobacteraceae bacterium
CCCGGCCCCCCCGGGGCCGGCCCCCCCCTCCGGGGCGGGCTTTGCGGGGGCCCACGGCGGAGCCCTGGCCTTTCGGGTGCCAGATCCGGGAGGCGAGCGGACCGGTATCGGTGTCCATGTCGGCCCAGCTTCTGGTGATCCGGAAATGCTCCGGTTCGTCCTCGCTCCACAAGGCTTGGGTCACGCCGTGGATCAAGGTCGGCAGACCGTACAGGATCCCTGAGAGGGAGGCGCCGGAATGCGCGTTGGAGACCAGCGAGCCGTAGTTGAAACAGAACAGGTTGCCGAGGACCGGTGTGGCACCGGGCACCCGTTCCCTGAAGCTCAGATCCTTGTTGAGGTAGGGGTAGGTGCGCAGCCACGGGTCGTCGTATTCCTCGGGGGGCGTGTAGACGTCCTCCCAGGTGACGATGTTGGCGGCGAGCGGGGCGAGCTCTGGGCGTCCGCGCGGATCCATCGAGAAGCCGCAGCCGATGAACAGGTGATCGGCGACCTCGACCGAGCCGTCGCTCGCGGTGATCTCGATGCCCGCCTCGGTCTGCCGCAAGCGGTCCCAGTTCGCTCCGGGATGCAGCGTGAAGGTCTCGAACGCCGCGCAGCGATCGACTCCGTCCTGCGTCGGCGGCTGTCCGAAGCTTAGGATGGTCCGGATCCAGCGCCACTTGTCGGCGTCGTTCATGGACTGGTAGTGCCGGAGGTAGCCGGCCTTTTCGAGATAGCGGAACGGGTTCGCCGACAGCACCGTGTCCCTGCGCATGTAGATGGCGACGCTGCGTGCGCCGAGCTCGAGCAGGTCCGCCGCGCGGTCCCAGGCCGTGGCCCCGGCGCCGAGCACCGCGATGCGCTGGCCGCGCCATGCCAGGCTGTCGACGTCCTGCGTGCACAGCGTCCAGGACGAGCGCGGCACGCTGGTGCGCACGAGCGCCGGCACGTGCCAGTCGCCGATGCCCTCGAGCCCGGTGGCGAGGATGACCTTGCGGGCGAAGACGGGCGCGCTGCCGCGTATCTCCACGCGCACCAGACCGTCCTCGTGGCCGAAGCCGCGCACCGCGGCATCGTTGCGTATCGGCAGCGCGAGCGTGTCCCGATACCAGTCGAGATAGGACTGCCAGGTGTGACGCGGCCACTTGCCCAGTTCGCGCCATCCCTCCTCGCCGAACAGCGCCTCGTACCAGCTTCGGGGTGCGAGCGAGGGCACGCCGAGGTCGGGTCCGGTCACGTGCTTGGGCGAACGCAGCGTCCACATGCGTGAATACGTCACCCACGGGCCTTCGCGCCCTTTCGGTGCTGCATCGAGAATCAGGATGTTGGTGACGCGCTCTCGCTGCAAGGCGAACGCGGCGGCCAGGCCGCATTGTCCCGCGCCGACGATGACGACGTCGTAGACGTGCGCGCCGGAGGGATGACGCCGAGGCAGCACCCACGGGTCCTTCGGATAGGCGAGGATCTCGATGTCGCGGCGGACCCGCCCGGCCAGCTGCTCCAGCCTGGCGGCGGCATCGGGATGAAGGCGTGGATCCGGAACCGGAAGCAGGCCGCGACGCAGATGCTGATGTTCGACCCGTGCCGGAATATGCATGGCCCGATCCTAGCCGAAACGGCGGCCGAAAGCAGCCCAGTCATATTCTGGACGTGAGGCGCTGAGACATCACGGAGATATCAGGCGGGTCCGGGATAGGACCTGGTCCTGCAGGCCGGCGAGCGCCTGCGCGATCGCCTGGCGGCTGCGGAAGAGGACCATCTGCTTCCACGCCGTCGTGTCCGGATGATAGAACTTGCGCAGTGCCGACTTCACCTGCCGGCATGGCTCGGAGTTCCAGTCGAGCTGCGACGATCGGTGCAGGACGTGATCGGCGCGCAGCGCCCGCGCCCCGGTCTCCGCGTCGTAGGTGCCGAATTCCAGGGCGATGAAGGTGAGCCGGTCGGCGCCGATCTGCCGGGCCCAGGCGTACTGGGTCAGGCCCAGGATCGGCAGGGAGGACGATGTTCCGAGCAGCGGTTCGCCGAGGCTGTCGCCGTACCACGAACGGCAGCGAGCCTGGCCGCTCTCTCCCGGCCGATGGCCGCAGATCAGCTCGCCGTGCCCGTGCGGTCCGAGCCCGGTGTGGTAGTCGATGACGGCGACCGCACCGCGCTGCGCCAGCCGGTAGTCGGAGCAGATCCGCTCGAGCGTCCGCCGCGACCAGGTCGGGGCGCTGCCGCCGTAGAAGATCCCGTCCGGCCGGCCATACTGGCCGCTGCTGCGTGCCTGCTCGAAGGCGCGTGCGCCGTGCGCGTCGCGCCAGCGTGCGAGGACGGCGTCCGCGGCGGCCAGCGATGCCGCATCGAGCGCGAGCGGCACGAAGGCATCCGCGAGCTCGGCATAGCCGTCGTTCACCGGCAGCGGCTCCTCGAAGGAGACACAATTGCGGTTGAGGTCGACGCCTTCCTCCGTGGTCCGGCGAAGCCAGGCGAACCCGTGCGGATTGAGTGCGTGGACGACCAGGACCGCGGTATCGGTCGGCAGGTCGGCGAACGCCATCCAGTCGAGCTGTGCGCCGGAGCCGCAGAAGCCCTCCACGCCGTGCGTCGCGGAGACGAGAACCAGGATTTTCGAAGCGTCGGCGGGTCCGAACCAGGCGAGATCCGTCGCGAGCGCCTCTCCCTCCGGTCCGACTCGGCTGCTCGGATAGCTCGAGATGTCGGCGCCTCGAGCCCGGGCGGTGACGAGGAACTTCCGTCTCGCGTCGCTGTAGTTCGCCGAGAAGCATGCCTCGATGTCGGCCTTGAAACCAGGGATCATCTTCCGATCTTTCGCGCAACGCCGCGCAGGACATTATCGGCGTTTGAAGTTTGCACCAGTCCAGCGACGACGTCCTGAACGGCGTCACGTCGCCGCACGCCCCGGCGCGATTGTGCGCAAGCGTTTCTGCGCAAGCGTTGGAATATCGTAGATATATCGTTAAAGCTGCGATCGCATGAGTCACTCCGCGTCGGCGGCGAGGGGTTGACGACGTCACCGCGCATGCATGATTTCGTTCTCATAGCGGCAGGAGCTGGCGTCGGAGATTCCGGAGAACCATTCGGCGCGATGGTCCGCGATCACCGGGAGCAACGAGGTTGTAAGTGGATACGACTTGGGTTACGGCCTTCGGTGCGGATCGCCGTAAGCCGGGTGGTTCAGTCGTTTCAACCACGTGACTGACATCACGATCAAACAGTCGGAGGCGTCGGGATGGCGTGGGTTCGGTCTGGCGCCTTGAGGACCGGCTGGGCTACCGGCCTGATGGGCGTGAGCATCGCCGTGGCAGCGTCGCCGGCAGCGCCCGCCCAGACCGC
The DNA here is from genome assembly GCA_964249315.1 of uncultured Acetobacteraceae bacterium. Classification (GTDB taxonomy): domain Bacteria; phylum Pseudomonadota; class Alphaproteobacteria; order Acetobacterales; family Acetobacteraceae; genus Lichenicoccus. The sequence continues at coordinate 27,769 of CAXUCM010000004.1, forward strand.
GCCGGCCATGCCGGCGGCATCCCAGCCGGCCCACACGGTTGCGCAGCCCGCCAGGACGCAACAGCCCGCGGCGCCGGCCGAGGAGGTGGTGGTAACGGCGGAGAAGAGGTCCGAGCGGCTGCAGGACACGCCGGTGCCGGTGACCGCGGTCAACACGGCCCAGCTCATCGAGAGCGGCCAGGTCCGGCTGCAGGACTACTTCAACCAGATCCCCGGCCTGTCGATCGACGCCGAGGGCAGCGGCCAGACCAACATCGTCCTGCGCGGGATCTCCTCGTCGCGGGAGGCCAACCCCACCGTCGGCATCCTGATCAACGACGTGCCGTTCGGCTCCTCCACCGTGCTGGGCGAGGGCGACGTGCTGGCGCCCGACCTCGACCCGGCCGACCTGTCGCAGATCGAGGTGCTGCGCGGCCCGCAGGGCACGCTGTACGGCGCCAGCAGCCTCGGCGGCCTGATCAAGTACGTGACCGCCGACCCGTCGACCGCGGCGCTGACCGGACGCATCGAGACCGACCTCGACGGCACCGTCGATGGCGGTGTCGGCTACGGCGTCCGCGGCGGCGCCAACGTCCCGCTCGGCGACACGGTGGCGGTCCGCGTCAGCGGCTTCTCGCGACAGACCCCCGGCTACGTCGACAACGTCGTGGACGGCGACCGCGACGTCAACTACATCAACGCGCAGGGCGGCAACGTGGCGCTGCTCTGGACGCCGACCGAGGATCTCTCCTTCCGGCTCGGCGCGGTGCTGCAGCAGACCAACGGCCGCGGCTTCGACGGCGTCACCACGACCGTCGACCAGCAGCCGCTGTTCGGCGATCTCAAGCAGAGCGTGGTGCCGGGCTCCGGCGCCTACCACAGCTTCGTGCAGCTCTATTCCGGCGAGATCCGTGCCGATCTCGGCCGGGCGGGGCTGACCTCGGTGACCGGGTACGGCCTCACCGACTACGCCGCGAACATCAACCTGCCGGCCTATGACGGCATCGCCGCCGCCGCCACGGCCAGCGCCACCAGTCCCGGCGTCGACGGCGCCGAGCTGGAGGATCGCTTCCAGACCCGCAAGTTCACCGAGGAGCTGCGCCTGGCCTCATCGCCGGGCGCCTACGCGATCCTGGGGCACCGGATCGACTGGCTCGCCGGCGTGTTCTACGACAACGAGACCACGCCGGGCGATCAGGCCATACTCGCCGCCGACGCGCTGACCGGACGCGTGGCGGGATCCGTCGTCGACATCGCGTTCCCCTCGACCTACGAGGAGGTGGCCGGGTTCGGCGACGTCACGCTGCATCTCACACCTCGCTTCGAGATCCAGGGCGGGGTGCGCTACGCCTACAACCACCAGACCTACCGCGAGCGCGACGATTACGACCCGACGCTGCAGACGCCGACGCCGCAATTCTTCTCCTCGACCTCGTACGACTCGCCGGTCACCTTCCTGGTCACGCCGAGCTACCGCCTCTCGCCCGACGCCATGCTGTATGCGCGGATCGCCTCCGGCTACCGTCCCGGCGGCCCGAACGAGGACATCACGCCCGGCCTCGGCGTGCCGACCAGCTACCACGCCGACACCACGGTCAATTACGAGCTCGGCGCCAAGGGCAACACGTTCGGGCACCGCCTGACCTACGACCTCTCGATCTACGACATCGAGTGGAGCGACATCCAGATCCAGCTCACCGACCCGGTGACCCAGTTCATCTACTTCGCCAACGCGGAGTCGGCACGCAGCACCGGCGCCGAGTTCGCCCTGACCTGGCGGGTGACCGGCACCCTGCGCCTCACCGCCAACGGCAGCTACGACGTGGCCGAGCTGACCCAGCCGATCCCGGCCGGCAACGGCGTCGGCTTCGCCGGAACGCCGCTGCCGTTCACGCCGCGGTTCCAGGGCAGCCTGTCGCTCGAGCAGGATGTCCGCCTCTCGCGCGACTGGGTCGCGACCGCCAGCGCCACCCTGAGC
>CAXUCM010000005.1:0-29664 GCA_964249315.1 uncultured Acetobacteraceae bacterium
GCGCTGGACCAGATCTCGGCGTTCTACTTCGCCAACGGCGCCAGCACACGCACCCAGGGCGCCAACATCGCCGCCGACTACTTCAGCGACTTCCGCCGGTACGGCACCGTCAACTGGACCGCGGCCCTCGACCTCAACCGCACCCGGCTGCACCATCTGGGGATCGACAGCCAGGGCCAGCCGTTCCTGACCGCCCAAGGCGCCGGCTACATCACCACCGCCGCGCCACGCAGCAAGCTGATCCTTAATGCCTTCTGGAGGATCCAGAAGTTCGACGTCAACCTCCGCTGGACCCGGTGGGGACAGACCACTGCCCTGGAGACCTATGAGGACCTGGCGCCGCCGGCGATCGCCTTCTCGGGCAGCCAGTTCCTGGAGTTCAAGCAGACGCCGGTCTGGCTGACCGACCTCGAGATCGGCTACCAGCTTTCCCGGCACTGGCACATCGCAGTCGGCGGCTCCAACATCTTCAACCTGCTGCCGCGCATAGAGCCGGCCGAGGTCGCCTACGTCAACGTCTCGCACTACGACCAGACGTCGCTGCAGATCCCGCTGACCGGCGGCTTCTATTACGGCCGCCTGAACTACGCTTTCTGAACCCGGCCGAGCCGAGAGACGGACAGATGGATTCTCAAGGCTGAGCCTTGAGCGGGTCCAGGGCGGAGCCCTGGCCTTGCTTTTCGTTTCCGCGAAGCCGCAGGGCGGCGGTGATGAGCGACGCGATCGCCACGCCGACGTAGATCGCCGTGTCTTCCTGCCGGACGATGTGCTCCATGACGATTGCCGTCGCATCGCCACGAGGGGGCTTGAAGACTTTCGTGATCGCGAAGGCCCACACCATGTCGAGGGCATTCATTGCCAGGATCGCACGATCAGAGGCCTGAAGCTCACTCTCAGGACATCGAACTGCTGCACCATGACGCTCAGGAGGATGAGGACGAGGATGGTGGTGGCGCCTTGCTTCATGCGCACCAGCCAGGTGAACCGGCCATCCGGCCTGAACGCGCGCAGCCCCATACCGACCAGGACGGGCAGCAACGTCACCGCCAGGATAGCATCACTTGCGCGATCACCGGCAGAGTGAAGATGTAGACGAAGCTGCCCCGTATGCTCATCCACACGCCAATGGCGGCAACGCGGCCCTGGACCGTAGGCTTGCCGGAAGCGTGCTGCCGCTCTGGGTCTGCGAGGTCGCGACGCCGCCACTGCCGGCCGACATGCGGCGCGCCATCCTGCCTAGGATCCGCCTGTTTTCACCAGGTGAACATCCAGCGCAGAACCTGAGGTCGTGGGGGCGAGCTCCCGGCGGCTTCAGGGCAGAGCCCCATGGACGCGAACATAAGGAAGGCCAGAGGTTTGCCTTCTGGACCCGATCAAAGGCGAAGCCTTTGAATTCCTGTTTGTCTTTCATCCTTGCGCGTGCCCGGAACGAGTTTCGGCACGCTTGCTTTTGACGGGATCGAGCCGCGAAGCGGATCGATGAGGCGAAGCCCCGTCCTTCTCCCAAATCTTGCCTGTCCCGGCCGTCTATAAAATAGTAACTTGCCATCACAGGTTGTCCGGCGAGGTCAAGGTATGGCGGGTGTGGGTGTGGTCCTGGTGCTCTGGGGCATGCTGGAGGGCGCGCTCTACCTGCCGCGGCTGGGTCCGGCGGCCGAGAGCGCGATCCGCACCCTGTTCGCGCTCGGCACCGCCTGGCTGATCCTGCGCGGTGCCGGCACGCTTGCATCCGGACGGGTCCGGCTGTCCCCGACCGCCGCCGCCCGGCTGCCGGCGGCGATCGTGTTCGGCTCGATGGCGGTCAGCCTGGCGCTGGCGCAGGTGATCCTGTCCGCGCACGCCGTCTCGGCCGACGAGTACGGCTACCGCTACCTCGCCGAGACGCTGACGCGGGGCCGGCTGTGGAATGCCGCCTCGCCGAGGGCGGTGCACGACGTCGTGCAGACCTTCTACGTGCCGGACAAGCTGGGCAAGCGGCTGTCGCAATACCCGCCGGCCTGGCCGCTGCTGCTGGCGCCGTTTGATCTCGCCGGTCTCGCCTGGATGGCCAATCCGTTGCTCGCCCTGCTCGGCGGCGCCTTCCTGCTGGGGGCGTTGCGCGAGGCCGGCATCGGGCTGGCCGGACAGATCGCCGCCCTGGTGCTGGCGCTGCTGGCACCGTTCGAGCTGTTCAACGCCGCCAGCCTGTTCAATCATACCCTGGCCGCGACCGCGATCCTGGCCGTAGCCTGGCTCGACCTGCGCGATGCCAGACATGCCTCCGCCTGGAACCGGGTCGGCATCGGCCTGGCCTTTTCGGTCCTGCTCGGCACGCGCTACGAGGCGTTCGCGATCGCCTTCGTGCTGTTCGCCATCGACCACCTGATCCGCCGCCGTACCCGTTTCCTGGTCTGGGCACTGCCTGCAGCCGTCGGCGCGATGCCCGCCGTGATCCTGCTCGGGCTTTACAACTGGCGCATCACCGGCAGCCCGTTGACCACGACGCTGAGCTGGGGCTTCCCCGGGATCGGCCTCGGCTTGCATGCGCACGGCATCAACGGCACCCATTCGCCCGCGCGGGCCGCGATATACGGCTTCCGCTGGGCGCTCGGCTGGGGGGATTTCGCCTCCGTGGCGATGCTGCCGCTCTACGCGGCGGCAGTCTGGCGGCGGGTGCGTCGCCGCACGGTGCGCTGGTTCGACCTGATGCTGCCGGCCGTCATGCTGTTCTTCGTGTTCTACCCCGATTACGGCGGCTTCCAGTTCGGCCCGCGCTACTGGTTCGTGGCGCACGCCCTGGTGCCGTTGACCATCGCCCTGGAGGGAAGCTGGCGGATCACCACCCGACGCGTCGAGCCGCTGGCGTTCGCCGGCCTGCAGGCGATGGTGTTCCTCGGCTTCACCCTCGGTTATGGCGGCTTCGCGCACATCCAGGCCAGGGCGCGCACCCTGCCGCTCGCGGTGGCCGAGGCGGCTCCCGGCAAGAGTGCGGTGCTGTTCCCGCTCCGCACCGACATCCGCTATGTCGGCTGGCAGGTGCGGCCGGAGCATCTCGACGGCAAGGACTTCACCCGCAACGGTCCGGACGGTCCCGGACGGGTGCTGCTTGGCCTGGATCTCGGCCGCGAGCGCACCGAACTGCTGTGCCGGCAGCTTCCCGACCGGCGGATCTTCCGGCTGCAGCAGCCCGACGACGGCGAGCCGCCGCGGCTGGTGCCGGCGTGCGGGTGAGCTACGAGGCGGTCGGTGCGGCCACCGCCAGGTAGGCCAGCCGCTTGCTCTCCCGGCGCCCGCGCGCCACGGAATCCAGGATCAGGCCGCAGGCGAAGGAGAGGAACGACAACAGCATCAGGCCGGTGGCGAGCACCGCGGTCGGCAGGCGCGGCACCAGCTTGGTGCTGAGGAATTCCAGCACCACCGGGATGCCGAGTGACAGGCCCAGCAGCACCAGCAGCAGCCCGATCGCCGAGAAGAATTGCAGCGGACGCTCCTCCTTCACCAGCGTGACGATGGTGCGCAGGATCCGCACCCCGTCGGTATAGGTGCGCAGCTTGGAGGCCGAGCCGGCCGGGCGATCGCGGTAGGCGGTCTGCACCTCGCCCGTCGGCATGCGAAGTTCCAGCGCGTGCACGCTGAACTCGGTCTCGGTCTCGAAGCCCGAGGCCAGCGCCGGGAACGTCTTGACGAAACGACGCGAGAACACCCGGTAGCCGGACAGCATGTCGCTGATGCCCCGCCCGAAGATCTGCCGCACCAGTCCGGTCAGCATGACGTTGCCGAAGCGGTGCCCCGGGCGGTAGGCCGACCGGAGGTCGGTGACCCGCGTGCCAGTGACCATGTCGAGCTGCTCGTCGGCCAGCATGCGCACCATGCCGGCGGCATCCGCCGCCTCGTAGGTATCGTCGCCATCCACCAGCACGTAGATATCCGCCTCGATATCGGCGAACATGCGCCGGACCACGTGGCCCTTGCCCTGGAGCCGTTCGCGTCGCACCACGGCGCCGGCGGCGAGTGCGATCTCGCGGGTCGAGTCCTTGGAATTGTTGTCGTAGACGTAGAGCGTGGCGTGCGGAAGGCAGGCGCGGAAATCGGCGATCACCTTGCCGATCGTCACCGCTTCGTTATAACATGGGACAAGTACGGCGACACGCATTCCGTCTCGATCTTCTTCCGCTTGGCGCGAGGGTCGAGGTCGGGGCTCCGCCCCAAACCCGTCAAAGGCTCCACCTTCGGAAACCTTTCAGATAAATGGATTCTCAAGGCCGAGCCTTGAGCGGGTCCAGGGCAGGGCCCTGGCCTTGATGGACCAAGTACAAGACCGGTTGGTATCACGTCTCACCCGGCTAGACAAATCCCGCTTGGTGCGCCGGAGCGCGGACGTCGGCCAGTTGATTTACCCGCACTGCGTCATGTTGGACACAGGTGCGCGATGCCTGTTGGTTTCGATCGGTTGAAGGTCTGATCTGGCATCTGCGGCCGCTCGCGGCAACCGCCGCACTGCCGCCCGGCGGAGTCGCTTCGCTATGCAATCCGGGTGGAATTTGTTACCTGGGGGCGTCGTCGCGATTAGGGACCGAGTCCATGCCGAAGTACGCCAGCCGGCAGCGCAGGGGTGCCGCGAGCCATCCCGCCGGTGCCGCCGCACGGTGCGGGGTTGCGGCGCTCTCCGGGTGGCTGCTGGCCGGACCGGCATATGCGGTCACCCCGCTGAGCACCTATTTCGGGCCCGGCCTGCCGCTCAACAACTACTTCCCGGAGGGCGTGCCCGGCACTCAGGACGAGCCCGGCGTCACCGTGCGCACGCGCCTGCGTCCCGACTACAGCACCGACGGGATCCGGGAGGGCGCCTTCATCATCCGTCCCGACCTCGACGAGCAGGTCGGCTACAACAGCAACGTCGTCGGCGGCACCATCGACGGCAAGGGCAGCAGCGAGCTGGAGAGCGCCGCCAGCGTCTCGGTCAACTCGGACTACAACCTGGACAATTTCGGCTTCACCGGTTCGGTCGACAACACCGAGTACTGGGACGTGCCGCGGATGAGCAGCACCAACTACAACGTCTCGTTCGGCGGCGGCCTCGATCTCGGGCGCGACGTGCTCTACGCGACGGTGAGCTACCAGAACGCCAACGAGGAGCCCTACGATATCGGCGCCTTCGGCTCGAGCTTCGTGCAGTTGAACAAGCCGCTGAACTTCAGCGACACCGATTTCCGCGCCAGCTACAGCACGGAGTTCGGCCGCTTCACCGTGCTGCCCAACGTCGACTATCAGCTGCTCCGCTTCGCCAGCGGCGACTTCACCGGGGTTCCGATCGGATCGGAACGCATCTTCAATCAGAGGTTGCGGGACAGCAACATCCTGCAGGGCGGTGTGGTCACCCGTTACGAGTTCCAGCCGCAGCGCGATGCGATTCTCGTGCTGAACGGCAACTACAACACCTATCTCAGCGGCGGCAACCAGGCCGATATCGGCGTCGTCGACTCGACCGGCGTCACCGTCCTCGCCGGTCTCGACTACCAGATCAGCGGCGCCACCACGGTCCGCGCCCTGGTCGGCTATCAGCAGCGCTTCTTCCGGGGCAACACCTCGAACCAGGGCGCGCCGATCGGCGAGTTCGACGTGATCTGGAACCCGACCGGCCTGACCACGGTGACCGCCGCCTATTCGCGCACGATCCAGGATGCGACCACCGACACCGTCACCGGCTACACGTTCGACAATCTGAGCCTGGTGGTCGACCACGAGCTCTATCGCAACATCCTGCTGCAGGGGAGCGCCAACCTGCAGGCAGCGAACTACCAGGGTTCGAGCCTGACGCAGACCAATTACGGTTTCAGCGTCGGCGCCACCTACCTGGTCAACCGCAACATCCAGGTGGCGTTGAGCTACCGTTTCGTCGAGCATATCGGTTCGGACGGTACCCTCGATCAGGAGTTCGTAGGCAACCAGAGCAACACCGGCGACTCGTTCGCCCAGCATATCATCCTGCTGCACCTGAAGGTCGGTCTCTGATCAGGCCGGGCCGTTCCGCAGGCTGACCGCGACCGCGCTCGGTGCCGCCCGCTCGATCAGGTAGAGCGGGCGCTGCTTGGTTTCGTTGAAGACGCGGCCGAGATACTCGCCGATCACCCCCAGCGTCATCAGCTGCACGCCGCCGAGGAACAGGACCACCGCCATCAGGCTCGGATAGCCCGGCACCTGGTTGCCGAACATCAGCGTGCGGATGATCAGCTGGCCGCCGAACACCAGCGCGAAGACGGCGACCGCGAGGCCGAGATAGGTCGCGACCTTGAGCGGCATCAGCGTGAAGCCGGTGATGCCTTCGAGGGCGAGGTTCCACAGCCGCCAGTAGTTCCAGCTGCTGCTGCCGGCATGGCGCGGGGCGCGATCGTACAGCACCGCCTGGCTTGGAAAGCCGACCCAGGCGAACATCCCCTTCATGAAACGATGCGTCTCGCGCAACTGCAGCAGCGCATCCAGCGCACGCCGGCTGAGCAGGCGAAAATCGCCGGTGTTGCGCGGCAGGCGCACCCCGCCCAGGCTCTGCATCAGCCGGTAGAACAGGGCGGCGGTGGTCTTCTTCAGCCAGGTCTCGCCCTCTCGCGCGCGGCGTTGCGCATAGACCATGTCGATGCCCGCATCCCAGACCGCGATCAGCTCCGGGATCACCTCGGGGGGGTCCTGCAGGTCGGCATCGATCACCACGATGGCCTGCCCGCGCGCATGATCGAGGCCCGCGGTCAGCGCGATCTCCTTGCCGAAATTGCGCGACAGGTTGATCAGGGCCACGTGCGGATCGCGCTCGCGCAGCGCCGTCATGCAGGCCAGCGTGGCGTCCGCGCTGCCGTCATTGACGTACACCACCTCCCAGCTGCGGCCGATGCCGTCCATCACCGCGCCGAGCCGGCGGTGGAACTCGTCGAGGCCGAGCGCCTCGTTGTAGCAGGGCACCACCACCGAGAAGACCGGACCCGGCAGGGCGGGCCCCGGCAGGGCGGCCCGCGACAGGGCGCCCGAGGGAGGATCCTGCCGAGGCGGCGCCTGCATCGTCATGACCGCGAGCCATCCGCGCGGCACGAGACGTTCCGGTCGAAGGCGACGACGTCGAAGCCGCTTGCCGCGCGCGTCCAGCACGGGTCCCGCTCGAACGCCCGCTGCAGGACCGGCACCGTCGCCCGGCTGTCCGCATCCAGGCCGAGCAGCACCAGCACGACCCGGTGCGACGAACCGGTTTCGGTCCGGATCGCTGCCTCGCTGTCATCGCGACCGATCGGCAGGATGCGCATCCCGCCGGCCGACTCGCTGACGAAGGCGCCGAGCACGCCGACGCCGTCATTGCCGTACGGGACCAGGGCCAGCGCGTCGCCGGTGGCGAGCCGGCCGGCTGCGTGCGCCGCCTGCGCCTGCGGCTGCATCGTCTCCGGTCGCAGCATCAGCCCGGCGATCGACACCGCCTGGATGCAGAGCAATGCCGCGATCGCGCCGCCGCCCGCCGGACGCGGCAGGCTCGCCAGCGCGCCGGCGAGGAGGGCCGCGAAGAACGGCGTGGCGAAGGCGATGTAGCGCAGTTCGATCGGCGTGTTGTCGAACACCACGCCGAGCAGCAGCAGCCCGACCGGCGTGGCGACGGCGCCGATCGCCAGCAGCCGGCGTCCCGGCGCCGTGCCGATCCGCGGCCAGCGCAGCACCACCAGCACGAACAGCCCGGCCAGCGCCAGCACCAGCAGCGCGCCGAGGGCGAGGCCGGCACGATGGCCGACATAGAGCGGCAGGCCGCCGAACACGTTGGCCGCGGCGTACTTGCCGAGGCGGGCCAGGCTCGGCAGCAGCCGGAACGGCGGGAACTGGCCGACCCGGCTGCCGCGCTGGGCGAGGAAGAAATACAGGTCGAGCGGCAGCATGCAGGCGAAGCCGAGGCCGCCGGCGATCCAGCGCGGCCAGTCGCGCGGCCGCGTCAGCAGCAGCCAGAGCAGGGCGCCGGCGCCGCCGAACGCGGCGAGATAGTTGGTGAAGCTGGCCAGCCCGAGCAGCAGGCCGCCGGCGGTCGCGATCGCGACCGGCCGCCGTGCCTCGGCGGCGACCGCCACCAGCACGGTGCCCCACAGCATGCAGAACTGCGCCATGGCGAAGCCGCGGGCGATCGAGCCGGTATAGGTGAAGCCGTAGCAGCCCAGCGTCAGCAGCATGGCGGCGACCGGCGGCGTGCCGACCCGGATCGCGAGCACGGCGACGGCGATCAGGGCGCCGAGGCTGAACAGCACCGAGAGCAGACGGGTGCGGAACAATCCGGTTCCGAACATTCCGCGCCACGCCGCCTCCGACCAGAAATAGAGCGGCGGGTGCACGTCGGTGCGTCGCAGGTCGGCGGCGATGCCGCCGAACGTGCTGTGGCCGGCATAGAAATGCTGCACCTGGTGCGGCGTGAAGACAGCGCGCGGCCAGGCCGGGCGCGGGGTGCCGGCGGCGATGAACACGCTGTAGCCCTCGTCATATTCGGTGCCGCGCGTCCAGGATGCGCCGACCAGGACGAGCATGGCCACGAGCAGCGCGCCCGCTATGCCGCCGGCATGTCGTCCATGCGTCGACAGCATCGCCCGTGAATTCTCCAGCTCTTCCGCAGGATAGTGTAGCATGATCGGCGTCCGTGTTAAACGGCTCGCACTGCCTGCGACGAACCGGAGCGCTCCGTTGGACCTCGCCTCGCCTCGCTCACGCCGCCTGCTCGGTCTTGATTTCGCAGATTTCGATGTCGAGACGGTGGCGCAACGGATCGCGGACCGTTCTCCGAACGCACCGTTCTCGTACGTGGTGACGCCGAACGCCGACCATCTCGTGCGGCTCGCGCGCGATCATTCGCTGCGGCCGCTCTACCAGGGCGCGATGCTGTGCCTGCTGGACAGCCGCGTCGTCGCGCGCGCCGCACGCGCCCTCGGCCTGCGCGCGCCGACCGTCACCACGGGCAGCGACCTCACCGCGCGGCTGATCCTGTCGCATCTGGAACCCGGCGAGCGCATCACCATCATCGGGCTGCGGCCTGCTCATCTCGACGCGCTGGTAGCGCGGACCGGGATCGCCGCGCCCGCGCATTACGACCCGCCGATGGGCTTCGATCGCGATCCGGAAGAGATGCGGCGCGCGGTGCGCTTCGTGCTGGAGCATCCGTCGCGTCTGGTGTTCCTCGCGGTCGGCTCGCCGCGTCAGGAACGTCTGGCGGCGGCGATCATGGCCAGCGGCGACGCGCGGGGAACCGGCCTGTGCATCGGCGCCAGCCTCGAGTTCCTGGCGGGCGTGGTGCCGCGTGCGCCCGCATGGATGCAACGGCTCGGCATCGAATGGCTGCACCGGATGGGGTCGGACCCGCGCCGGCTGGTGCGGCGCTACCTGCTCGACAACCCGCCGGTGTTCTGGCTGCTGCTGCGCGAGCGCCTCAGTCGGTGATCCGGTCGAGGGCCGGCACGTAGGGCAGCAGGTAGCGCTTGACCAGGATCGGGCCGAGCACGCCGGCCAGCATCATCGCCGCCGCGAGGGTGGGGAAATCCTGCGCGTCCCATTGCAGGAACTTCAGCAGCACGCCCTTGGCCAGGCCGAGACAGATCGTGTTGAGCAGGTAGATCGCGAAGCACATGTTGCCGACGAACATCAGCCAGCCCCAGCGCGCGACCGAAGCGCGACGCACCAGGCCGTGCAGCGCGACCATCGACAGCAGCCCGGCCGCCAGCATGTAGCCCTTGTAGGGGAAGTGGTTGGCAGCGTCGTGCTCCCAGTCGAACTGCACGAAGCCGCCGGCGGCGAACACCAGCAGCGCCAGCAGCGCCAGCAGCGCCGGCAGGTGCCAGCGATCGAGCACCGACCACCAGCGCGCGCCGGCACGTGCGGCGAGGCCACCGGCGACGAAGAAGATGAAGAACCGGCATACCCGGTCCAGGTACAGGATCGGCGGAGCCGCAATGACGTAGAGCAGGATCGCCAGCAGCAGCAACGGCGTCTCGACCGGCAGACGCCCGAGCCGCGGCAGGCGCAGCAGCAGCGGGGTCGTCACCACGTAGACGAACAGCACGCCGATGTACCAGACCGACATCGCCGGGCTGTCCGCGGTGAACACGAACAGGCTCGACAGCCCGGCGCCGAGACCGTCCGGCAGGTTGTCGACATGCATAACATGGCTGGCAATCAACTTACCGACCAGGATCGCACAGCCGAACCCGAAGAACGGGATCAGCAGGCGCTCCGCCCGACGCGCCAGCAGGCTCGGCCAGCGCTCGATCGCGACCGTGGCGGCACCCGACCAGAAGGTGACGTAGCCGCTCAGATACATGAAGAACGGCATGTGGAAGAAATAGACCGCGATGCGCAGCGGCTCGTACCAGGTCAGGCCGGCCGGCTCGGCGCGCTGCACCAGATGGCCGAACACGACGAGCAGGATCGCGACACCCTTGGCGCGATCGAGATCGGTCAGGCGGGTGCGGACCCGGCTCGATGTTGTAACAGAACGTGCGAGAACGCTCCCGGCCGAGGCCGGTCGGACAGTGCTTGATGACACTCTCGTCATGTTTGTTCCGGCAAAATCGGGTGGCGGTGCCTGGTCGCCGAGAAAGCCAGGCTGTTTTCGCCACAGCCGGCTTTCATTCGCCAGGAACCACATCTTGTTAATCATAAAGACGGTGCACAGCCGCTGGCAATGTATTATCGTATGTCGTATCGGGATTTCGCAGCGCGGCAAGGTTTGCAGGGTGTCCGCTGCGTGCTAGTGAAATAACACTGTGTTAGTCATTCCGGTTTTTTCGCCGGCGGGCTAAGGTCTGGTCTGCGCGTCCGAAGGGGGTCGAATGATGCTGAACGTGGCGCCGGGCACTACGCCCGGCTCGGGGTCCGAGCGTTTCTACCGCGGCGCGTCGACCGAGACGAACCCCAGGGACGCGGCCGCCCAGCTGCTGTCCAACGCTGCCTGGAGCCTGTGGCGGCACAAGGCGGTTCTGCTGCTCTGCATCGTGCTGGTGCCGGCGATCACCTGGGCCGGGCTGAAGCAGCTCACGCCGCTCTACACCTCCAGCGCCTCGGTGATCTACGAGCCGGCCTCCTACAACGAGGCCGCGCTGAAGAGCATCCTGACGCCGGACACCACCACCGACGAGGTCATCGCCAGCCAGGTCGAGGTGATCCAGAACCTGCACTCCGCCGAGCGCATCGTCGACCGTTTCGATCTCGACAAGGATGCCGAGTTCAACTATTCGCTGCGTCCGAAATCGACCCTGGCGTCGATCACGAGCGGCATCATCGGCGGCATCAAGGGCGGCATCGCCTTCCTGATCCGCCCGATCTTCCCCGCCGCCGCGGACTCGCTGGCAGCGGACACCGACCATGCCGCGACCCCGGACGACATCCACCGCGCCGTCGTCCTGGCAGTGCAGGACAGGATCACCGCCGAGGCGATCCGCCAGTCGCACGTGATCGACGTCTCGTTCACCTCAAAGAGCCGCACGCTCGCCTCCGACGTCGCCAACGAGCTCGCCAACCTGTACATCTCCGACCAGCTCGAGCTGAAGTTCGACGCCGTCAAGAACGCCAACAAGTGGCTCGAGACCCAGGCGCGCGAACTGCAGCAGCAGGTGCAGACCAACGACAACAAGATCGCCGCCTACCGCTCGCGCCAGGGGCTGACCCAGGGCGTGGTCGCCGGCCTCGCCACCGAGGAGGTCAGCCGGCTCAGCTCGAACCTCGACCAGGCCAACAACGACCTCGCCCAGGCGGCGGGCCCGGGGCGGGCCGCGCCCGGCCCCCGCGGCCGCTCGCCGCAGCCGCCGCCCGCCCCCCCCGGGGGCCCGCGGCGCGCGCCCCGCGACGGGCTGGCCGCGCAGCTGCAGTCGCTGATGTCGCATCTCGGGCCCAACCATCCGACCGTGGTGTCGATGCGCCAGCAGCTCGGCGTGCTGTCGAGCGAGGTGAACGCCGAGACCGGCCAGGTGATGGCCGCCTCGGACGCCGCGGTGCGCTCGGCGCGCGCCAAGGTTTCCAGCCTGCAGGAGCAGTTGCGTGACGCGCGCGAGCGGGTCGCCACGGCGAGCCAGGCCGAGATCCCGCTCGACGCCATGCAGCGCGAGGCGGATGCGTCGCGCAACCTGCTGCAGACCGTGCTCGATTCGATGCAGCGGCTGGCCCAGCAGGCGGCGATCGAGACCTCCGACGCCCGCGTGGTCTCGGGAGCGCTGCCGTCGCCCGAGCCGTCCTTCCCGAAGATGAAGCTGCTGGTTCCGGCATCCGTCCTGCTCGGACTCTGCATCGGCTTCCTGCTCGTCTACCTGATCGAGCTGACGCAGAGCAAGTTCCGCAGCGGGCACGACATCCGCACGGTGCTCGGGCTGAACTGCCTGGCGCAGATCCCGCAGATCGAAGCCGAGAAGGAGGGGGTGTCCGGCATCGAGGAATACCTGGTGCAGAAGCCGTTCTCGCTCGGCGCCGAACAGGTGCGCTCGCTGCGTGCCGCACTCTGGCTGGGAGCGAGCCGGCCGAAAGTGGTGGCGATCGCCGCGGCCCGGCCGGGAGAGGGCAAGACCACCACCTCAATCTGCCTGGGCCGCTCGGCGAGCCTCGCCGGCGAGCGCATCGTCGTGGTCGAGTGCGACACCCGCAAGCCGAGCTTCGCCAAGCTGATGAACATCAAGGAGAAGGTCGGCCTGCTCGAGTTCCTCAGCGGCACCGCGCCGCTCGAGGACGTCATCCACACCGACAAGCTGACCAGCTTCGACTACATCCCCGCCGGCATCGCCGGGCGCAGCAACTCGCATTCGCTGTTCATGTCCGAGAACATGGTCATGCTGCTGGAGCGGCTGCGTCGCGACTACGACCTGGTCGTGCTCGACCTGCCGCCGGTGATCGCGCTGACCGATGCGCGCATCGTCGCCAGCCTTGCCGAGGCGACGCTGCTCTGCGTGCGCTGGCAGACCACGCCGCGGGCGGTGGCCAAGCATTGTTACGAGATGCTGCAGGATGCCGGCGCCAACGTCGTCGGCGCCGCGCTGACCCGGGTGAACATGCGTGCGCATGCCCGCTCCGGCCACACCGACGCGGAGGCCTACCACTCCCGTTACGCGCCATACTACCAGCACTAGCCTCGGACTGCTTCCATGCGCCCGATCTCACTGCCGTCCAGGATGCGCGGGTTCGGCGAGGATACCTCGTCGAGCCTCGCCTTCCGCGTCGGCGTCGGTTTTTTCGTTCTCTATGCCGTCGCCGCGATGATGGGGCAGACGCAGATCATGCTGATGATCGCGCTCGGTCTGCTCGTCTGCATCGGCACCGTCTGCCTGCGCATGCCGCTGCTGTCCTGCGCCGCGTGGGTGCTGGTTGTCGGCACCACGCCCGAGATGTGGTTGCCGGACTTCCTGCCGGACAGTTCCAACGTCGCCACGACCGTGGTCAAGGTCTCCGGCTTCGGCCTGGTTGCGGTCTGCGCACTGCGCTACGGGGCGCTGCTCGACCTGTTCAATCCGGCCTTCGCCTTCGTGCTGATCTTCTGCTTCGGCCTCGTGCACGGGCTCTATCCCAGCCTGACCGTCGGAGAGAGCCTGCGCACGATGATCGGATCGGCGAGCCCGTACGCCTTCTCCTTCTGCCGTCTGCCGCGTCGGTGGTCGCAGGTGGTGATCGAGGCGGTGATCTGGGTGCCCAGCGTGGCGATCGTGCTGGGAATAGTGCTGGCGGCCATCGGCGTCGGCAGCGTGTTCTCTCCGGACGAGGGCGGATCGGTGCGGCTTGCCGGATCGAGCCACCCTGCCTTCCTCGCCACCCTGTCGATGACGGCGATCTATGCCTGCCTCATCGAACTCTATCGCGGCGGCCGCTCACGCTATCTCTGGCTGTTCGCGCTCAACGTCACCATCCTGCTCGGATCGGGGTCGCGCTCGCCGCTGGCCTGCGCGATCATGGTGACGAGCATCGCCTTCATCGCGATCCGTTCGGAGAGCTTCAACCTGCGCAAGCGCGTGCTGCCCCTGCTCATCGGCATGTTCGTCCTGCCGCTGCTGCTGGTGCTGGCGGCGACGTCCAAGAGCCTGCGCCTGCTCACCGTGTTGTCGGACAAGAATGGCGGCAGCGGCCTCAGCGGCCGCGACCTGATCTGGCCGTATTTCGAGGCGGCCTGGAACGCGTCGCCGATGTTCGGCTGGGGCCTGGGTGCCGGCAAGATCCTGATCGACCCGGACAGCGCCGTCGCCAAGCTGCTCGGCACCCGCGCCGCGCATAACGAGTACCTGCGCATCGGCGCCGAGGGCGGCTATGTCGGCATCGCCCTGGTAGTCGCTTTCATGGCGCTGTGGACGTGGCGCTGGAGTGCCGCGCTGTCGCGAACCGACAAGATCATCACGCGCCTGGTCATGCTCGGCTTCGCGTTCGAATCGGTCACCGACAACACCCTGATTGCCCCGCCCTCGAATATCCTGTTCATCTGGCTGTCGGCGGTGTTCGCGCGCGGCCGGCTTGAGGCGCTGCGAGACGCCGCACCCGGGTCGGCAGGCACGATCCCGCAAGCGCCGCAGCATGCCGGCGCCGTGGCGTAGGATCTTACCCGTGGGCGATTACCCAGAGATCCACTTATTACCGTCGGTCACATTGGGAGATGCTCAAACATCGAGCGACGAACAAGGATTTCAAAGGCATCGCCTTTGATGGGGTCCAGGGGCAACGCCCCTGGCCTTTCCCCTGTCGCCGAGCGCGTCGGCTGCGACGGCGGGTTGATTTCGGGCGATGCCTGTGCGAGACGGACGCGCCGATGAACAATGCGGTCGCCGGGTTCATCTGACGTGGCTTGATCGCGGGCCGGCCACGTTTCCTGTCGCCCGCACACACCCGAGACGGAGGCCTCCCTGCTCGATTGGCTCCCGACACGTCCGGACTGGGATGGCCTGCTGCGCGGTCTCGACCGGCCGGGCGATCCGGCCGCCTGGGACGCCCTCGTCGATTGCGCGAACGAGAAGCTCGATCATCTGCAGACCGTGCGGCTGGATCGTCGTCTGCGCAAGCTGTTCCCGTCCGGTCCTCCTCCCGGCATCGCCACCGTGCCGGTGCGGCTGTCGATCCTGGCTTCCAGCACGGTCGATCACCTGCTGCCCGGCCTGCGCGTCGGCGCGCTCCGGCACGGCATCTGGATGCAGACGCAACTCGGCAATTACGGCCAGTATGCGCAGGAACTGCAGGATCCTGGGGCGCCGATCCATCGCTTCGCGCCGACCTGCGTGCTGTTCGCCTTCGACGCCCGCCATATGCTGCGCGGCATCGATGCGGCGGCCACCGCGGAGGCTGCCGATGCGTGGCTCGACGACGCGATCGCGGAGCTGTCGGCGCACTGGGCGAGTGCCAGGACCCAGTTCGGCTGCAAGGTGGTGCAGCAGGCGGTCCTGCCGATCTTCCCGGCGCTGTTCGGCAACAACGAGCACCGGCTGCCCGGCTCGCCGGCCAGTCTGGCGACACGGCTGAACCATCGTCTGCGCCAGGCGGCGGATGCGGGCGGCGTGGAGCTGCTGGCGATCGACGCGCTGGCCTCGCTGCACGGACTCGACGCCTGGTACGACGCGGCCCTGTGGCATCGCGGCAAGCAGGAGGTGCATCCCGGTGCCACGCCCGCCTACGGCGACCTGCTGGCGCGACTGCTCGCCGCCTATCAGGGCCGCGCGCGCAAATGCCTGGTGCTCGATCTCGACAACACGCTCTGGGGCGGCGTCGTCGGCGACGACGGCGTCGCCGGATTGCTGCTCGGCCAGGGCAGCAGCCTCGGCGAGGCCTTCATCGAGTTCCAGTCCTATGCGCGCGCGCTGTCGCGACGCGGCATCATCCTCGCAGTCTGCTCGAAGAACGACGAGGCGAACGCGCTGGAGCCGTTCGATACCCACCCGGAGATGGTGCTCAGGCGCTCCGACATCGCCTGCTTCGTCGCCAACTGGCAGGACAAGGCCTCGAACCTGCGCGAGATCGCGCGACGGCTGAATATCGGCGTGGATTCGCTGGTGTTCGCCGACGACAATCCGTTCGAGCGCAACATCGTCCGGCGCGAGCTGCCGATGGTGGCGGTCCCGGAACTGCCGGACGATCCGGCGCTGTTCGGACGCATCATCGCCGAGGCCGGCTATTTCGAGGCCGTCGCGCTGACAGAGGAGGACCGCGAGCGCACGCGGCAATACCAGGCGACGCTGCAGCGCGCGGCGGTGCTGCAATCGACCACCGACCTGCCGAGCTACCTGCGCAGCCTGGAGATGCGTATGCATTGGAGCCGGTTCGATGCGATCGGGCTGCCGCGCATCGTCCAGCTCGTCAACAAGACCAACCAGTTCAACCTGACCACGCGACGCACCACCAGCGAGGAAGTCGAGCGGATCATCGCCGATCCGGGGTCGCTGTCGCTGCAGATCCGCCTGATCGATCGTTTCGGTGACAACGGTATCATCTCCATCATCGCCGCGAGCTTCGCCGGCGCCGGAGGGATCGGTGCCGAGCTCGCCGCGCATGCGGCCTCTCCCGGCGACCTGGTCCTGCATACCTGGCTGATGAGCTGCCGCGTGCTCGGGCGCGGGGTCGAGCAGGCGACGCTGAACCTGGTGCTCGCCGAGGCGACAGCACTCGGCGCGGACAGGCTGATCGGGGTGTACCGGCCGACCGCGAAGAACGACATGACCCGCGAGCTCTATGCCGGCCTCGGCTTCGCCCGGCTCGCCGACGGCGCGGACGGCACGACCTTCTGGGCCTTGCCCGTGCGGGCGGCCGTGCCTGTCGAGACCTTCATCCAGATCATCGAGGGACAGCCATGACCGAGGCGGAGATCACCGGCAAGCTCACCGACATCTTCCGGGACGTGTTCGACGATGACAGCATCGTGCTGCGCGGCGACATGACCGCGGACGACATCCCCGAGTGGGACTCCATGACCCACGTGACCCTCGTGGTCGCCGCCGAGCGGACCTTCAAGATCAAGTTCCGCACCGCCGAGATCGAGGAGCTGCACGATGTCGGCGACTTCGTGCACCTGATCGCGGCCAAGGTCGCCGACAAGCCCGCCTGATCCTCGACCCGCGGTCGTCTGCATGCTGTTCAACTCGTTCGTCTTCCTGGTCGCCTTCCTGCCGCTGGCGCTGGTCGGCTTCCAGCTCGCCTCGAAGCTCGGCCGTCGTGCCGCCGGCGGCTGGCTGATCCTGATGTCGGTGCTGTTCTACGGCTGGGAGCGGCCCGACTTCATCCCGGTGCTGCTGGTCTCGATGGCGTGCAATTTCCTCGTGGTCGGCCTGATCGCCCGCGCCGAGGCGCGTCCGGCCTGGCAGAACGCGATCCTCGGGGTCGGCATCGCCGCGAACCTCGCCGCGCTGGTGTGGTTCAAATATCTCTACGTCATGCTGACCTCGCTGGCGGGGATCGGCCTGCTGCACGGGCCGTTCCGGCACGTGACGCTGCCGCTCGGCATCTCGTTCTTCACCTTCACCCAGATCGGCTACCTGATCGACTTCCGCCAGGGCGTGACCAAGGATCGCGGGCTGCTGAACTACCTGCTGTTCGTCAGCTTCTTCCCGCATCTGATCGCGGGTCCGATCCTGCACAACCGCGAGATCATGCCGCAGTTCGGCGATCGCGCCACCTACGGCGTGCGCACGTCGAACCTCGCGATCGGCTTCACCATCTTCATCATCGGCCTCGGCAAGAAGTGCCTGCTCGCCGACCCGCTGTCGGCGGACGTCATCGCCGGGTTCGGCGACCCGGCCAGCCTGGGGCTGTTCGCCTCCTGGCACGTGGCGCTGTCCTACTCGCTGCAGCTCTATTTCGACTTCTCGGGCTACTCGGACATGGCGATCGGGCTCGCCCGGCTGTTTAACATCCGCTTCCCGCTGAACTTCAACTCGCCCTACAAGGCCGGCTCGGTGATCGAGTACTGGCAGCGCTGGCACATGACGCTGACGCGCTACCTGACCCTGTACCTCTACAACCCGGCGGCCCTGTGGATCACGCGACGGCGCACCGCGAAAGGGCTCGGCGTCGGCCGCCGCGACATGGCGACTCCCGGCGGCTTCCTCGCCATGCTGGTGGTGCCGACCCTCTACACGATGGGACTGGCAGGCATCTGGCACGGCGCCGGATCCCAGTTCATCATCTTCGGCCTGCTGCACGGCCTCTATCTCAGCGTCAATCATGGCTGGCGCATCGCTCGCGCCAAGCGCGGGCACAAGCCGCCGGCGCGCGCGCGGCCACCGATCTGGACGGTGGCGCTGACCTATCTCAGCGTCCTGGTGGGCGCGATCTTCTTCCGTGCCGCGAGCAGCTTCGATGCCGTCACCATGCTGTGGGGCATGCTCGGCGGGCACGGCGTCGAGGCGATGCCCGTCTGGCCCGGCTCGTTCGCGCGGGCGCTGGACGATCGCGCGTTGCTGCGGCCGCTGGGCGACCTGGCCTGGCTCGCCGGCCTGTATGCGATCATCTGGGGCGCGCCCAACACCCAGCAGATCATGCTGCTCGCCGACCCCGCGCTGGGCAAGGTGCAGCCGGGCCGGTGGCCGCTGCTGCAATGGCGGCCGAACTGGCAGTGGGCGCTGGTCGGCGGCGCCACCGCGATCCTGGCGGTCCTCGGGATCGGAGGCATGAGTGAATTCCTCTACTTCCAGTTCTGAGATGAACGCGCCGTCGCGCGCGGTC
Organism: uncultured Acetobacteraceae bacterium; assembly: GCA_964249315.1. Taxonomy (GTDB): domain Bacteria; phylum Pseudomonadota; class Alphaproteobacteria; order Acetobacterales; family Acetobacteraceae; genus Lichenicoccus. The sequence continues at coordinate 18,640 of CAXUCM010000005.1, forward strand.
GGCGCCCGGCAGTCCGGCGCGCGCGCGGCCATGGCCGAGAGCGGGCGGCCGGGGCGCTACCTGCTGCTGGCCGGCCTCGTGCTGGCGCTCGGCATCGGCTGCGCCTGGATCTGGTCGGCCCGGATGAAGCTTGCCTTCCTCGATCCCGAATATGCCGCCTGGAGCGCCAAGCAGCAGCTGGTCGCGGACTGCGATCTCGGCAGCGTGCTGGTGCTCGGCGACTCCCGTGCCGGCGCGGGGATCATGCCGACGCGGCTGTCGATGCGCTCGGCGAACATCTCCGTCGGCGGCGCCAAGCCGGTGGAGCTGTATTTCTTCCTGCGTCGCGCGATGGCCTGTCCGAACATGCCGCGCCGGGTCATCCTGTCGATCGATGCCGGTCATTTCGACAGCGTCGACACGTTCTGGGAGCGCAGCGCGCGGTTCGGCACGTTCAGTGCGGGCGACCTGCACGAGATCGAGCAGGTCGCCCGCCGCACCGGCGATGAGAGCCTGTTCAGCGGTCGGCGCACCGACGGCTTCCCCTGGTTCCTGCGCGACTGGCTGTACGCGCACAGCTTTCCCACGCTGAATTTCGCCAGCATGGTGCGCGGCGGCCTGTTCCTGCGCTACCGGCACAATCTGGCGGAACGGCGGCTGACCCTGCTGGCGCGCGGCCATCACCTGTTCGGCAATGCCGACCGCTCCGACGGGCTGACCGAGGAGGCCGTCGCGGATCATTTCAGCATCCTGCCGCTCGAAGCCTTCTACTTCGACGCGATGGTCCGGCAGATGCAGGCGCGCGGGATCGAGGCGGACTTCGTGGTGACGCCGATCAACCAGGCCACCGCGGCGCGGATGCCGGCCGGACTGCCGAAAAGCTTCGCCGCCTTCCTCGATGCGACCGCGCGGCGCTATCCGAACTTCCGCGTGCTGATCGGGCCGATCCCGTCACTGCCCGACCGGTTCTTCGGAGACGGCTTCTCGCATCTCAATCAGGCCGGGGCGGAACACTTCACCGCCATCGTCGATCGGGCGCTGCGCCAGGCCGCGCTGCAGCACTGACGTGCCGCCTCAGTTCGGCGGCGTGTCGGCATCGGTGCCCGAAAGTTTCGGTTTGATCTTGGGTTTCGGCTTGTCGAAGTAGCCGTGCTTGTACTCCACGTCCTTGTTGAAATAGCCGTGGAACTCGGGCTTCGGCCTGGCTTCGTAATGCGGCGGCACGTAGGTGCCGGTGTGGTCGAACTTGCCTTGCACGTAGATGTCGCTCGGTGCGTTCGGGGTCGCCGAGTAGACCGGCGGCGGCGTCTGCGCCCCGACCTGCGTCGCGGCGGTCGCAAGCGCCGCGGTGGCCAGGAGCGCCAGGAGAGCATGCTGCGCCATGCGGCGATCCTTCCGTCTCGACTGACACGACGTTAGCAGACGCGATGTCGGTGCAAAAGCCGCGTGTTCGTCGTATAGCGGCGCCCTCGACCTTGTGGAGCGTCGCCTTGATCCCTGCGCGAACCCGGCGACGGCTTCCGGCAGCCAACGCACCGTCCTGGGTGCTCGCCGAGACCGGCGTCAGCGCCGCCTTCGCGCTGGTCTCCATGCTGCTGGTGAGTCGGGTGATCGGGCCGGCGGCGGCGGGCGTGGGCGCGATCGCGAACTCCGCCTTCCTGCTGCTCGACCTGTTCGGCGCCTCGATGATGACCGACGCGCTGATCCAGTGGCGCCGCCTGGAGCCGCGCCATGCCAGCAGCGCGATGACGCTGACCGTGCTCACCGGCCTGCTGACCGCTTGCGTGCTGATCCTCGCCGGCCAGGTGCTCGGCCGGACCACCGGGCATCCGCAGATCGCGCTGCTGACCCTGGCGATGGCGCCGCTGCTGCCGTTATCGGCGTTCTCCGGCGTCGCCTCCGGACTGGTGCTGCGCGAGCGGCGCTACCGGCTGCTGGCGCTGCGCGCCTTCCTCGGGCAGCCGGCCGGCCTGATCCTGGGACTGCTGGTGGCGCATCGGCATGGCGGCGCCTGGGCGATGGTCGCGTTGCAGAGCGGCAACAGCCTGGTGGTCTGTCTGCTGTTCCTGCTGACCCGATCGGTGCCGATCCGGGTGGCGCTCGATCGTTCCGCCCTGGCCGATCTGTGGCCGGTGGCCGGACCGCAACTGCTGTCCGTGGTGATGCTGGCGGGACGCTACCGGGTGTTCGTCATCGCGCTCGGCATGGTCACCACCGACCGGGTGGTGGCGGTCTGCAATATCGGCTTCCGGCTGCTCGACGCGGTGCTGAGCATCGTCGCCGGCTCGACGCTGCGGATCACCTTGCCGCGGCTCTCGGCCCTGCAGGACCATCCCGCTTCCCTCGCCGAGGCCTACGCCGAGACCGCGCAGTTCCAGGCCCTGCTCGGCTGGCCGATCGCCGCCGGCGTGGCACTGACCGCGACCGACCTGGTCACCGGCCTGATGGGGCCGCAATGGGCCGGTGCCGCGCAGGGCACCCGGGTGGTCGCCTGTGCCGCCCTAATCGGCTACGGCTACGGCGACACCGGGAGCCTCTGGATCGCCGTCAACCGCACCCGGATCAACCTGGTCACCGCGACCGCGGCGCTGCTGGTGCCGCTCATCGGACTGGCGCTGCTGCATCCGCAGACGCCGGCGCGGGCAGCCTTGTGCTGGGGCGCCACCGCGCTGGTGCTGGCGCCGATCAACATCGCCCTGGTCACCCGCCAGATCCGGCGCTCGCCGTTCTGGCTGATGCGTCGGCTCTGGCCGGCCGCGGCCGGGACCGCGGCGATGGCGCTGTCAGTGCTGGCGGCGCGGCCGTTCCTGTCGCAGGCGCCGCTGCCGGCGCTGGTCTGCCAGGCCGGGCTGGGTGCCGCGGTCTACCTCGTGGTCACCTTCCTCGCCCTGGGCCGTCGCCTGCCGGGTGCGCTGAAGATCCATGCCCTGCCCGAGGCGCTGGGCGCGGACGCGATGGGTCCGGCGCCACTGTCGTGAAGTTCCTCACCGACTTCGCCGACCAGGCGGTGGTGCTGCCGCTCGCCGGCGCGATCGCCGTCATGCTGCTGCTGCTCGGCTGGTGGCGCGGCGCGATCGGCTGGGCGATCGCCGTGCCGGGCACCTTTGCGATCGTGCTGTCGCTGAAGATCATCTTCTATGCCTGCCACGCCGTGCTGCCCGATTTCGGCGTGCGCAGCCCGAGCGGGCATACCGCCAGCGCCACGGTGGTGTATGGCGGCCTGCTGGCGATGCTCGGCCGACACGGCGCCGGGCACACCGTGCGGCTGCTCGGCCGCCAGTCGCTGCTGATCGGACTCGCCGCCTTGCTGCTCGCCCTGGTGTTCGGCTTCACCCGGGTGGATCTCGGCTTCCACACGGTGCCGGACGTGATGGTCGGGGGCGCCGTCGGCCTGCTCGGCGCCGTGCTGTTCGTGCTGATGGCCGGGCGGCCGCCGCAAGGCTTCCGGCGCCCGGTGCTGGGCGCGGTCGTCGTGCTGGTGGCACTGCTGTTCCACGGCAGGCAGCTGCATGCCGAGGAGGCGATTCAGCGTTTCGCGATCAGCACCTGGTGGCCGTTCATCGCCGGCTGCCGCCAAGACCATCAAGGCTGAGGTTGGGACTCCGCCCCAAGCCCCGCCAAAGGCTCGCCTCCGGAAACCTCTTGTAGATGGATTCTCAAGGCTGCGCCTTGAGCGGGTCCAGGGCAGAGCCCTGGCCTGTCAGGCGGCGAAGAAGGCGACGCGGTCGGCCTCGAAGACGGCGCAGGTGAGGCGGCCGCCGCGACCGGCGCCGGTATCGATGCCGATGCGGTTCGCGCGCAGCACCGGTTCGGGCTGCGGCGTATGGCCGTGCACCACGATCGCGCCGAACGGCAGCTTCGAGGACAGGAACGGCTCGCGGATCCAGAGCAGGTCGCGACGGCTGAGCTGGTTGAGCGGTGTGCCCGGCCGCACGCCGGCGTGGGCGAAGAGGTAGTCGTCGACGCGATATTGCAGCGACAGTCGGCTCATGAAGCGCAGATGCTCGCGCGGCAGCAGCTCCGGCCAATCCTCGATCGGGGCATGACGCGGGATGCCCCAGCTCGACAGCGCCGCGGCGCCGCCATTGGCGAGCCAGGCCTCCGCCTGGCGCTGGTCGCCGAACGCGATCGCCTGCAGGGCCATCTCCTCATGGTTTCCCATCAGGTTGACGATGCGATCCACCTGGAAGTCGGGCGCTCGGGCGAGCATGCTGAGCACGCCGGCCGTATCCGGGCCACGATCGATGTAATCGCCGAGATGGATCAGGGTGACGTCCTCGGCCGGACGCTGGCGCAGGTCGAGCGCGATCTGGCGATGCACCAGGCCGAGCCGCTCCGAGCAGCCATGCACGTCGCCGATCGCATAGACCCGTCGTCCCGAGGCCAGGCGGCCCGGCGCCGGCGTGAAGCTCAGCGGCAGGTGCGCCGAGCTGCGGCGGGTGGCACCGCTCGCACTAGCCGGCCGCATCTCGAGCGACACCGGCGGCGCGGTCTCGGCAGCGCCGCGTCGGTCGTCGGACGATGACCCCAACGGGCGCGCGTTCATCGAGACCGTGTGCTCCCAATTCCGGTTGGAGCGGTTGCCCCGTCAGCCGAACGCCGTGCCGGCGGGACGGTTTACCGCCGCATCGTGCGTGCGGCGGCGGCGGCCGGACCCGCCGCCGACATGGCGGGACGGATCAGAAATGCCGCTCGTAGATCGTCAGCACGTCCCCCGGCTTGACGAAGCTCTGCCGCTGCACCTTGCCTTCGGCCGAGTGCGTGCCCTCGTCGCGCACGATCGAGGCATAGCTCTCGACGGCGCGATAGGTGAAGCCGCCCGCAACCGAGACCGCGGTCAGCACCGTCATGCCGGGCTGGTAGGGATACTGGCCCGGCTTGTTGACCTCGCCGAGCACGAAGATCGGGCGGTAGTTGGTGACCTCGACCGAGACCGAGGGGTCGTTGAGGATCTGCCGGCCTTTCGCCTCCTTGGCGATCTCGTCGCTGAGGTCGCCCGGCGTCATGCCGGCGGCCTTGACCGAGCCGAGCATCGGCAGGGCGATGTTGCCCGCGTCGCTGACATGGAAGTCGCCGCTGAGCTGGTCCTCGCCGACGGTGATGACCCGGATCTCGTCGCCCGGACCGAGATTGTAGGCGGCACTCGCCTCATCGGGCAGCGGCGGCAGGTCCGCGCCCGCGGCACAGCCGGCAAGGGCGAGCATGGCGGCCAGCGCGATCGAGCGGCGGCAGGAGATGGTTCTGCAGGACGGGAGGGGGCGCACGAGAGGTCCTCATCTGGTGAAGCGTTGGGTTGGCTGGCCGGAGCCGGCAGCGATGCTATCGAAGCGGGGTCGGTCTCGCCTCCTTCATGCCATGACCGGGCAGGGCCGCGAACACCTCCCGTTTGAGGCGGGCCCGTACGGAGCCACGATGGGCGGCATCGTTGCGTAAAAGATACGCTCGACCGGCCTGCGGCATGCGCGCACGCGGCCGATCGGCGAGGCGTCCGAGGCGCCATGCCGCCGGGATCGCGCGCAGCGTCTGCAGGATCACGCCATTGCGGGCGCCCTTCAGCAGGTACCCGGAAAGGCGGGGCGCGAGCGAGACCCAGCTCTGCCATTTATGGCCGATATAGAGGCGGTTGCGCACGTAGTAGAACCAGCGCGTGCCGGACCAGTTGAAGCGCCGGTCGGGGCTGACCTTGTGACGGATCACCAGGTCTCCGTCGTAACGCACCCGCCATCCGCGCGAGATCGCATCCAGGCAGAAATCGAACTCCTCCCAGCAGAAGAACAGGGCGTCGTCATAGCCGCCGCAGGCGCTCCAGGCCTCGCGGCTAATCGCATGGCCGGCGCCGACGAAGGTCACGGTCTCGAAGCTCTCCGCCGAGCGCGTCGTCAGGCCGGGAGGATAACCCCAGCTCGACAGATCGTCGGTGCCGTCGGCGTGGATGACGATGCGAAAGCCGATCGCGGCGAGATCGGGCTCCGCCTGCAGGCGGGCGACCGCGGCGGCCACCGTGCGGCTGTCGGCGAACTCGGCGTCGTTATCCAGCGCCACGATGACGCGGCCATGACCGAAGGCGCTGGCGCGGTTGCGACCGCCGGCAACGCCCCAGTTCCGCTCCGCGCGGATCAGGGCGAGATCGTCGCGCCCCGCTGCCGCCGCCTTGAGCCGCTCCAGGGTCTCCGCCGCCGAGCCCTGGTCGAACACCAGCACGTGGCGGCTGATCCCGTCCTGCGACAAGGCCGATGCGATCGCCTCGAGGGTCTCGTCGATGCGCTCCATCGACAGGATCACCACGTCCGCATCGTAGTCGGCCTCGGGGGGGAGCGACCCGGCGATCAACGCGTCGGTCATGTCGATGCATGCTTCCTGTGGCCATGTGCGCTTCAGTCAGGATATACGCGGCCCGGTTGCAATGGAACCGCTGACGATGAGGTCGGTTGCGCGATGAGCGGCTGCTTGCCGGACGAGACCCTGGTCTCGGTGGTCATTCCCGTCTTCAATGTCGGCGCCTACGTCGCCAGGACCGTGCAGTCGCTGCTGGCGCAGAGCCACCGGCGATGGCAGGCGATCGTCATCGATGACGGATCGAGCGACGACACCGCGGCGCAGATCGAGACGTTCGACGACGAGCGCATCCGGCTGATCCGGCAAGCCAACGCCGGCGTCTCGGCGGCGCGCAATCGCGGCATCGCGGTCGCAGAAGGTGCTGCCCTGCTGTTCCTCGACGGAGATGACTGGCTGGCGCCCGACGCCTTGTCGCGCATGCTGGCCGCCCTGTTGCCGCGACCGGACGCCGTCGCCGCATACGGCGCCTTCTGCTTCGTGAGCGAGGATGGCCGTCGGGTGGTGCACAGCAAGCGCGGACCGTTTCCGGCCGGCGACATCGTCGAGCGGCTGCTGGTCGAGAACCTGTTCGCCAACGGCGGCCACATGCTGCTCCGTGCCGACGCCGCGACGCGGCTCGGCGGCTTTCGCTCCGACCTTCGTTTCGGCGAGGATTGGGAATACTGGTGCCGACTGGCGCTCTCGGGTGCGGTCGTCGTCGTCCCGGGCGGCGCACCGCTGCTGTTCGTCCGCCAGCGCAGCAGCGGCGCCTACCTGAACATGGCGACGGATCCGCAGGTGTTTACCCCGTGCACCGAGGCGATCTTCAGCAACCCGGCATTGCGAGAGCGCTTTGGCGACCGCGGCGTCGAACGGCTGCGCCGAAACGCGGACGCCGAGAATCGCTGGATCGTCGGCACGGAGTCGATGCGCCATGGGGATGCGGCACGCGGCCTGCGCAGCCTGCGCCACTCGTTCTTCGGCAGGCCGAGCCTGAAGCGGGCAATACTGGTGACGATCGCGCACCTGCTGCCACTGCTCCCGGCACGGCTCCGCGGACCATTCCGCCGCTACGGCCCTGCTGCTCATACCGGCGAGCCTTGCACGTGATCCGTCGAGGGCCAGGGCTCTGCCCTGGACCCGCTCAAGGCGAAGCCTTGAGAATCCTTTTGCTTTCGACGGGGTTCCAGAGGCTAAGCCTTTGGCGGAGCCCCGGCTTCGACCCTTGATACGTCAGTATCTGTGTGCGGCGGTATCAGTAGGCGGTCTTGCTCTTGAGCTCGCGCATGACGGTGAGGAACAGGATCTTCAGGTCGAAGAACATCGACCAGTTCTCGATGTAGTAGAAGTCATGGTCGATGCGCGACTGCAGCTGCTCCACCGTGCGGGTCTCGCCGCGCCAGCCATTGACCTGCGCCCAGCCGGTGATGCCGGGCTTGACGCGATGACGGACCGCATAGTCGGTCACGACATCCTGGAAATAGCGGTCGCCCGCCTTGGTCGCCGGCGCGTGCGGGCGCGGACCGACCAGCGACATGTCGCCGTGCAGCACGTTGAACAGCTGCGGCAGCTCATCGAGGCTGAGCTTGCGCAGCCACCTGCCGATCCAGGTCACTCGCGCATCGTGACGGGTTGCCTGGGCGATCTCGCGGCTGTCGCACCGATCATGATGCATCGAGCGGAATTTGAAGCAGATGAAGGTCTTGTTGTTGAAGCCGACCCGTTCCTGCCGGAAGACGATCGGGCCGGGGCCGCTCATACGCACCAGCAGGGCGAGCGTCAGCAACAGCGGCGACAGCAGGATGATCGCGGCGAGGCTGCCGATCCGGTCGAACAGCATCTTCTGGATGATCTGCCAGTCATCGAGCGGCCGCCGGCGGATCATGACGACGACGCGGTCGCAGATGCCGGCGAAGATCGGCGAACCGAGATTGCGTCCGGTCACGTCGGTCATCAGGTAGACGTCGGCGATGGCGCTGCTGAGCTGCGAGCAGACGTTCTGGACGTGGTTGGCCTCCTGGACGGAGCCGGCCACGACGATGGTGTCGAAGGAGTCTTCGCGGCCATGCTCGAGCAGGTCGGCGACGCGGCCGAGCACGGGCACGCCGGCATGCACGGTATGGGTCGGGCAGGTGTCGTCGTAGATGCCGACGATATGCAGGTCGGTGTTGGGTGCGGCGCGCACCCCCTCGATCAAGCTGCGGCTGAGTTCGGAGACGCCGATGACGGCGACGTTGCGGCGCATGCGCCCGCTCGCCGACCAGCGCACCACCAGCAGGCCGCCGATGCCGTGCGAGACCATCAGGATCAAGGCGGTGCAGCCGGCCCAGATCTCCGGGAACGGCTCCCGCGGCAAGGTCATGTTGTTTTCGAGAAACAGGCAGAGATCGATCGCGGCCATGCCGATCATCACGGCGAGCAGGATGCACAAGAGTTGTGCCACCGGCCGGCGCAGGCGGCTGATCCGGTAGGCGCCGGTGTAGCTCAGACTGGTCAGCACCAGCCAGTCGCCGACGAACACCGACAGCAGGTGGGCGCCGTAATGCAGCCGGACGATGCCGATGACGGCGCAGGCGACGAGGCCGGCGAGGGCGAGCACGATGATGTCGACGAGACGGCCGGCACCGGCGAACACGGTGAGCGGCACGCGACGCGGACGTCGGTCGCGAGGGCGCCGCGGGCTGGCCCAGTCACGAGAAGGTACAGCAACCGTTCTCGTCGGCGCGAGACTTGCTTCAGCACTGACCACATCAGACACTCCCCGTCGAAGCACGCCAGTACGCTCCCAGGCGTTGTTGTCACGCGACCCGCGAGTGTTTGCTAGTCCCGACCAAGGGTCGGAGCTATTGTGAAAATCTTGCACCCGGTCCCTTTCGAACAATCTGTTCGGAATTAGCGCCCAACACCACACACGAAAACGTATTCACGATTGATTAACAGCGTCGCGCGTCAGGCGTCGAAGAGCCAAAATTGAGAGGCCTCGGACCCCTTGAACGCAGTGCCTAGGCCGAGGTTCAACCACGACCGTTGCGTTATGACATAATAGCGTAAACGCGTGCCGGTTGTCACCCACCGAAATGTTTCTTCCGTGAGTGTATGTGTCTTTTAGTTAACAACCGCCTTACAGGTGTCTCATAATCGATGTTCGGTGATCGTTCCGCGACATGGCCTCGGAGTTGCCGGATCCACCGCACATGCCTACCTTGCGGCAGATGCCGACCCCAGCCCGCAGCGTGACGATACACGTCGATCATCAAGACCGGCCGGTCGAGCAGATCAGTCGCGCACGGGTGCCGTCCGGCCTTTCGAACACGCAATCCCAGGCCGTCGCGTTCCTCGAGCGGTGCATGCGCGACGGCGTGCCGCTTGCGGCCCTGACCGGCGGCGCCGGCACCGGCAAGACCATCGCCCTGAACACCGCGCTGGCAAGGCGCGAAGAGGTCGGCGACCGCATCGTCCGCGTCAACAATTTCGTCGCCGGTCCGCTCAGCCTGCACCGCGTGCTCGCCGCAGCACTCGGCGTCGTCGATGCCGGCGAACTCTCCGCCGAGGCGCTCGAGCCGGTACTGCGCAAGGCCCTGGTCGATGCCGGCCAGGCCGACCCGCCGGTGCTCGCGGTCGACCACGCGCAAGCGCGGCGGCCGGAGACGCTGCGTTATCTCTGCCTGCTGGCCGGCCTGAGCGAGGCCGGCAGGCCGCTGTTCCGGATCCTGCTGGTCGGACGGCCGGGCTTCGCCGTGCGCCAGGCCATGCCGGTGCAGTTCAGCCTCGAGGCGATGCCCGCACAAGACATGCGTGGTGTCGTGCGGCATGGGCTGGCGGCTGCCGGGGTCAGCGTTCCGGGCATGGCGGTCGAGGAGATCGTCGAGCGCGCGCATGGCAACTGGCGCAAGCTCGACACGCTGCTGCAGGCCGGCATCGAGGAGGCGCGGCAGACGGGACGGCGGCAGGTTCGCGTGGACGCCGCTCCTGTCGCAGCACCGATGGCGCGACCGCGCCGCGCAACCGGGCGCAAATCCTCCTCCGGCGCGTGGATGGTGGTGCCCGCGCTGGTCCTGGTCACCGCGGCCGCCGCCGTCTTCGCCCTTCGCGGGGGCGCGTTCGACGGTCATCCTGCCCGGAGCCACGACGACAGGCTTGCCGTCGCCGCACCGAGACCGCCTCCCTCCATGCCGGCACTGTCGCACGATGACGATCCCGGCGTCGCGCCGGACGCTCCGGCACTGACCCCGCCGCCGGAGCCTGCTCGACCTGCCGCCGCGTCGCCTCCCCCTGCAGCCAGCGCCGTCTTGCCCGCATCGAAGCCGGCGCCGGTGCCGGCGCCCGTGCCCGCAGCGCCGCCGCCATCCGCAGCGCCGACGGAAATCCCGAAGTCCGTGGCGCCTGCGACGCCTCCTGCGATCCCGGTCGCGGCGCGCTTCCGCGTCTACAATGTCAGCTCCTGCCATCACGGCGTGTGTCCGCGCTGGTCGGTGTTTGATCTCGATCGCGGCGGCCGCTTCACCGCGGCGTTCGACCTGTCGGCGTTGAACCTCGACCCGGACACCCTGCAGCGGGCGCGCGAGGGGGCGATCGACCTGACCGTCAGCGGCTCGCTCGGACGCGGCGGGGCGGAGGGTCGCGTGGTGCGGGCGCAACGTCTCGAGCCGAGCGCGCCGCACCATAGGCGGCGGCTTCTCGACAACGACGACTCCGCCGTCGCCCCACCGACACAGTCGCCCCCGCCAAGCT